>JAIPHC010000050.1 GCA_021735405.1 Candidatus Omnitrophota bacterium
TTTCTTTAAGCAGCCCTTTTAGACGTTCTTCAAACTCGCCTCTAAACTTTGCTCCAGCCACCAAAAGCCCCATGTCTAAGGCAACTATTCTTTTTTTCTTTAATCCTTCCGGAACATCTTCTTTAGCGACTCTCTGAGCCAGGCCTTCGACTATCGCAGTTTTCCCCACCCCCGGCTCGCCAATTAAAACCGGATTATTTTTTGTCCGGCGGGATAAAACCTGCATCAAGCGCCTTATCTGATTATCCCGGCCGATAACCGGATCAAGCTTCCCCTTTCTGGCCATTTCTGTTAAATCGCGGCCGAATTTTTCAAGCGCCTGATAAGTATTTTCCGCTGACTGGCTATCTGCTTTATGAGTTCCGCGCACTTCTTTTATGGTACGTAAAATATCGCCGGGATTAATTCCTTGTTTAGCTAAATAATCAGAAAATAAAGTTTTCTTCGAATCAGAAAGTACATAAAGCAAAACTTCCGAGCTAACATACTGGTCGCCAAGTTGATTAGCTTTTTCTTTAGCCCGGTTTAAAATTGAAGCCGCAGCCTGGGAAGCATAAACCTCCTCGCTGCCGCCTGAAACTTTTGGCAAAGACAACAGATGATTCCTTACGGCTTTGCTAAGCTTATCTATATCTATTCCAACTTTTTTTAAAATTTGATAAGCTATTCCTTTTTTGTCTTCGAGCAAAGAATATAAAATATGCTCAGGCCCAAAAGCTTGATGCTTATGATTGCGGGCAGCTTCCAAAGCTTTAATAATCGCTTCTTGAGCTTTGATTGTAAATTTTTTTAAATCCATATTTTTTACCTTCCTTGTCTAATTTAAAATAACACCTTTGGCTTGGGAGTGCAAACAATTTATTTTAGCACTCCCAAGCCAAGAGTGCTAACTATAGCTTAAAAAAAACTTACTCCTTACTTTCTTTTATCTTTAAAATTACCTTTACTCCTTTGATATTTACTCCTTCAACTTCAACTAAGTACTTTATGTACTTTAGCTGTTTTATATCCTTAAAAGAAAATAGCTTCTTTTCTTTCTTTTTTTTATCCAATATTCCTTCTTTAACAACCTCATGAAGCATATAATACTGCATATCAAGCAGTTTACAGACTATATTTACCGGGAAAATCGGCTCATCAGCAGGAATATCCAGATCAAATTGTTTTTCTAACTCATTCCATTTCATTTTCCCGCCTCTTTTTTGTTCATCTTATTTATATAACATAATTACGACTTTGTCAAGTTATTTTTTAAAAAATTTTAAATTATTTTTTAAAAGTATTTAAACTCTCAAAAATCAAAGGTTTTCCATTTCAAGGTTTTCTTTTTTCAAAAAAGATAGTTTGGACCTTGAAATTCTTATCCAGCAGGAAATATTATC
Organism: Candidatus Omnitrophota bacterium; assembly: GCA_021735405.1. GTDB lineage: Bacteria > Omnitrophota > Gorgyraeia > Duberdicusellales > 4484-171 > PXAH01. The sequence goes on from JAIPHC010000050.1 coordinate 1,383, forward strand.
TTTACCATATTTTGTCTTTAGTACTTGACTGTTTTTGTGGAAAAAATTCATAATATCCATTCGCAAAATAGGTACTCTAACGATTAGTTCCAAAAAGTTTTTAGAAAGATAATGGTAGATCTCTTTTTTTAACCTATCTATCCCTTCTCCGGTTGATGCCGAAATAAAAATAATTTCCGGGTAACTTCTCTCCATTTTTTCTAAGGTTATTTGATCCAAGCTGTCTATCTTATTAAAAACAATAATTTTTTCTTTATTAATAAGATTAAGTTCTGCTAAAACCTGATCAACAGATTTTCTTATTTGGCCTATATTAGACGCGCTTGCGTCAACCAAATGAAGCAAAAGATCTGAATAGTTCAACTCTTCCAGGGTAGCCTTAAAAGCATCTATCAAATTCGGCGGCAGCCTATGAATAAAACCGACAGTATCAGAGATGATAATATCCATTCCTTCCTTAATCTTAACTTTTCTGGCTACTGTATTTAAGGTAGTAAAAAGGTTAGATGAAGTTTTTTGTCGATTTTTAGTTAAAAGATTAAACAATGTAGTTTTTCCGGCATTAGTATAGCCTACCAGAGAACAAACCGGTATTTTCTGCCGTTGGCGTTTTTTTCTGGCAAGATTCCTGTGCCGGCTTATCTGTTTAATCTCTTGTTTTATATGGGTAATCTTTTCAGAAATTTTTCTCCTATCAACCTCAAGCTTTGTTTCTCCCGGCCCAAGCGTGCCAATTCCGCCTCCCAAACGTGAAAGCATCAGGCCCTTGCCCCGCAAGCGCGGCAACAAATACTGGAGCTGAGCCAGTTCAACTTGCAGGCTCCCCTCTTTGGTTTTGGCATGTTTTGCAAAAATATCTAAAATAAGCTGAGTGCGGTCTAAAGTCTTTATTTGAAAGATATCTTCGAGGTTTCTTTGCTGGCTATAGTGTAAGTTAGTATTAAAAATTACTACATTAATATCTGCTGATTCTAAAATTTCCTTTATCTCAGCGGCTTTTCCTTTTCCAATATAAAGTGAAGCGTTAGGCTGATTGAGATTAAAATCTATTATCTTTTTTACCTCAATCCCCGTTGATAAAACTAAAGCCTTGAACTCAGACGACAACATCTGCCTGCTCCAACTTTCTTCTTTAGTTTTAGCAACTACCAAAAGCGCTTTTTCTTTTTTACTGGTTTCAATCATGGTTCAGTTTTTCGCAGCGAAATAACCAATAACCAAGAAACAAGATACAAATAAATTCCAATATTCAATAATCAATTTCAAAATAATATTATCTTTTTTCTTTTTTTTGTTTGATAATTGGAATTTGATTATTGGTTATTTTTTGGTTATTGTTTCTTGCACCTTGTATCTTATCGTATCTGCTACTCCTTTCGGCTCTTTGCCTTCTGCGTCAATCCATTCTATGCGGGAATCTTTTTTAAACCAGGTAATTTGCCTTTTTGCAAACCTGCGCGTATTCTGTTTTATCTTTTCCTTTGCTTCTTCGACTAAGGGGACTGTCCCCGTATGGGAACTGTCCCCTTTATTGTTTAAATAATCTTTTATTTCTTTTATACCAATAATTTTTTCGGCTGTCATACTTATTTTTTTATTCAACAAACCCTTAACTTCATCAACTGCCCCTAACTCAAACATTTTATCGACTCTCTTGTTTATCTTTTCATAGAGTTTATCCCGGTTCAACCTTAATCCAAACACCTTAACCGGAATTTTGCCCCAGAGGCCTTTAGCCTCTTTTTTCTTAACTGATATCGGCTCTCCGGTTAACCGGTAGACTTCAAGGGCCCGGATAATTCTTTTCCGGTCGTTTTGAGAGATTTTTTCTGCCGCCTCCGGATCAACTGCCTTTAATTGTTGATAGAGTTTTTGCAAACCTTCTTTTTCTATCTGTTCATCAAGCTCTTTGCGCAAATTATCATCTTTTTTAGCTTGTGCAAAAATTCCATCTAACAAAGCTTTATAATACAACCCTGTCCCCCCACAAACGATTACCGGGATATTTTTCTTATAAAGAGACTCTATTCTTTTAGCTGCGTTTTGACAATAATCATAGACGCTGTATTTTTCACTAATTGATATTAAATTTATAAAATGATGCGCAATTTCTGAAAGAATGTTTTGAGCCGGTTTGGCAGTAAGTATTTCCGGTTCTTTATAAACCAACATCGAATCGCAGGAAACAATCTCAGCCTTTAGCCTTTTAGCCAGAAGGTAAGCAACCTGGCTTTTCCCGGTAGCGGTAGGACCTACGATAAAAATAACTTCTTTCTTTGACATATGAATTACTAATCTTACGAAAGAAACAAATTTTGAGTCTTTGCCGACATATTTTCTCGATTATAGAGTCTTCGAAATCTTTTTCTGCAAATCAAGCAGTTCTTTATGCCTCCTGCTTTTAACTTTCTCTGGTACGTCATCAGCTATCTCTGCAGCTTTAGTTTTAAGACGGGGAGAATATTTAAAAATAAACGCATATTTAAAACCTACTTCCTTTACCAAATTTTTAGTTTGCTTAAAATCTTCTTCGGTTTCTGAAGGAAAACCAATAATAATATCGGTCCCCAGAGTTCCACCGGTTATTTGTTTGTATTGATTGATAAGTTCTATATACTTCTCTCTTGTATACCCTCTTCCCATTAATTTTAAAATCCGGTTTGAACCAGACTGAAAAGGCAGGTGAAGATGCTTTTTAATTTTATCGGATTCAGCCATCACCTTAAATAACTCTTTTGAGGTATTTTTAGGATGGCTGGTTACAAAATCCAACTCCTCCAACCCCTCTATTCTATCGATTTTTCTCAATAATTCCACAAACGACTTTGGACTTTGGACTTTGCCCGCCTGCCGGCGAGGCAGGGACTTTGGACTGTAGTAATCATTCACATTCTGGCCTAATAAAGTAATCTTCCTTCTGCCCTGTTTTATATTGTTTTCTATTTCGGAAATTATCTTATCAGGATCTCTCGGACGTAATTTACCGCGGGTATAGGGCACAATACAATAGGAACAGAAGTTTGAACACCCGGTTGAAATCACTACTTGCGCATGATCCGGCTCTTGCCGGTAAATGCCTCCATAGAAGCTCTCGTCCCGGTCTTTGTCTTCTATGTCTATAATTCTTACTCGTCCCTCGTCCTTCGTCTCTCGTCCCTCGGTACCTATCTTCTCTACATAAGCCGGTATTTTATTAAAGCCAGCCGGCCCGCAAACCAAATCAATGTGCGGCATCTTGCTAAAAACTTCATCGCCTTTATTTTTCGCCATACATCCAATGAGGCCAATAACTTTCCGAGGGACGAGAGACGATCGCTTCGCTCGGACGACAGACGATTTCCCCTTTCGTCCTTCGTCCTTCGTCCATCGTCCTTCGGCACCTTGCTTCAGCTTTTTATAGGTGCCCAAAAGAGATAAAGCGCGATTTTCAGCATGGTCCCGCACCGAGCAAGTATTAACCAGGATAACATCAGCATCCTCTTCCGACTCAGCCTGCTTGTATCCTGCCCGCAAAAACAACCCCAGAAGCGCTTCAGAATCCCGGTCGTTCATCTGACAGCCGAATGTTTTAATATAGACTTTAGGCATAAATCTTTTCTAACTCCTTGATTTTGTTTAAGATTTAAAGAATTTTGGGCTTCAAAAAAGAAAGAATTAAAAGGGGCGAAAAAATCAAAAGAAAAAATCTCTTTTCG
>JAIPHC010000051.1 GCA_021735405.1 Candidatus Omnitrophota bacterium
TTGAGGGCAAAGCTCATTGTATTTATCAAGGGAAACTCGCAGCTGGTTAATCTTTCGCTAATGACCAGTTGCTATTAAAGGGAGGATATTTATGTTGCAAGGAAGTATGGTGGCGTTGGTCACGCCTTTTAAAAAGGATGGCTCGATAGATGAAGATAAACTTAAGTTTTTAATCGATTGGCATATTAAAAATAAAACAGATGGGATTTTAGTCTGCGGCACTACCGGCGAAAGCGCGACCTTGACTCATCAGGAACATAAAAGGGTAGTTAGTATCGCTGTTGAGCAAGCGAAAAAAAAGATTCCGATTATAGCCGGAGCCGGATCAAATTCTACAGACGAAGCCCTGGATTTAACACGATATGCTAAAAAGGCGGGAGCGGACTACTCTTTAGTTATAACTCCCTATTACAATAAACCTACCCAGAGGGGATTGAGCCGGCATTTTAAAAAAATAGCGGATGCGGTTAATATTCCGATTATTATCTATAACGTTCCTTCCCGGACGGGAGTAAATATTTCACCCGAAACTGTGGTTGAAATTGCCGGCAGCTGTAAAAACGTTGTAGGGATAAAAGAAGCTTCGGGAAGTTTGGATCAGGCTACCGCAATAATGTCCCGCCTGTCGAAAGGTTTCTCGCTTTTTTCGGGAAATGACCAGATCATTTTACCGATGATGTCATTGGGGGCCTCGGGGGTTATCTCGGTTGTGGCTAACATCGAACCGAAAGAAACGCATCAATTGGTTCAGAGCTTTTTAAAAGGTGATATCAAAAAATCCAGGAAGATACAGTTTCAGTTATACGATTTAATTCAAGCTTTGTTCGTTGAAACTAATCCTATTCCCGTCAAAGCCGCCTTGAATCTTATGGGGCTCATCGAAGGTAATTTGAGGCTGCCTCTTTGTAAGATGGATGAAAAGAATTTGACTAAACTTAAAAAAACCTTAAAAGAATATCGATTGATAAAATGATAATTGGTAAATAGTGGAGGATATATGGTTAAATTAGCAATAAATGGTATTTGCGGCAAGATGGGGCAAAGGATTTTTCGTTTAGCTAAACAAGATGATGAAGTTGACCTTATAATTGGATTTGAACAAGAAAATCATCCTAAAGTAGGTAAGGAAATCGATGGAGTAGAGGTCTCTTCTGATTACGGCCGCGTTAGCCAGTCTGAAGTTGTTATTGATTTTAGCGCTCCTGCGGGTACTCTTGCGATGCTGGATGAAGCAAAAAAACATAAAAAGGCTATGGTAATCGGAACAACTAATTTAGATAAAGACCAGGCAGCCAGGGTCAAAGAAGCCTCAAAGGTTATTCCGGTAGTCTATTCTCCCAATATGAGTGTTGGGGTAAATCTTTTTTTTAAGGTATTAAGGTTAGCTGCTTCTACCTTGGGGGGGTATGATTTAAAAATTAAGGAAACTCATCATGTCCATAAAAAGGACGCTCCTTCGGGTACCGCTAAAAAATTGGCTGAAATTGCCAATGAGTTCGGGTTTGATAAAAAAATAGATGAGATAGAAGCTAAAAGAGAAGGTGAAGTTATTGGTGACCATCAAGTTGTTTTTGAGAATCAGTTTGATTCTTTTAAAATCGCCCATCATGCCAAAACTAGAGATATTTTTGCTCAAGGCGCGGTAACCGCAGCGAAATGGATTAAAGGTAAACCGGTTGGTTTGTATTCTATGGAAGATATACTATTTAGTCCAAAGTCCAAAGTCCAAAGTCCAAAGCCTTGAGATTATGTTTGGTAGTGGATAAATAATTAGTAAATTAAAAGGAGAGAAGATGTTTGATTTTTCAAAAAATTTAAAAAAACTTCCGCCGTATTTATTTGCGGCGATTGACGATAAAAAAGCAATTTTGCGAAAAAAAGGAGTAAAATTTCTTGACCTTAGCGTGGGGGATCCTGATATTCCCGCTCCGGAAAGGGTGGTAAAACTCCTTTCTGTTTCCGCCAAAGTAAAAGAAAACCAAAAATATGCTTCCAACAAAGGAAAGCCTGAGTTGCGCAGGAGCATAAAAAAATGGATGAAAAAGAGGTTTCAAGTTGATTTAAATGAAGATTCCCAGATTCTCCCGGTTTTAGGGACTAAAGAGGCTTTGGCTCATCTTCCAGTAGGGTTAATAGATAAAGGAGATTATGTTATAGTTCCTTCACCCGGCTATCCCGGCTACAGGGCGGCTGGGGTTTTAGCCGGAGCAAGAATCTATCAGCTGCCGCTTTTAGAAAAGAATAATTTTTTACCTGACTTAGCCAAAATACCAAAATTAGTTAAAAAGCGCGCAAAAATCCTTTATCTCAATTATCCCAATAATCCAACCACTGTTTCTGCGCCAAAGTCTTTTATGAAGGAGGCGGTACGATTTTGTAAAAGGCATAAAATTTTACTGGCCTGGGATAATGCTTATTCTGAAATTTATTTTGATAAAAAACCTTTAAGTATTTTACAGATAAAAGGAGCAAAAAAGGTTGCGATAGAATTTCATTCTCTTTCTAAAACTTTTTGCATGACTGGTTTTAGAATCGGCTGGGTTTGCGGCAATCCGGATATAGTAAATATTTTAGCAAAGGTAAAGTCAAATGTTGATTCAGGCATCTTTCCCGCGGTACAAGACGCCGCTATTGCTGCTTTAGATAAAGAATTGCCTTATCTGGTTAATTTAAGAAAGACCTTTAAACAGAGAAGGCAATCTTTGCTGAAGACGTTAAAAGAAGCTGGTTTCAGTAAATTTTATGCTGATTCGACCTTTTACATTTGGGCAAAACTGCCTGCTTCATTTAAATCTTCTCTGGAGTTTAGTAAATATTTAATGGAAGAAGAAAAAATAGTTGCGACTCCGGGAGTAGGTTTTGGTAAATATGGAGAGGGGTTTATTCGTTTTGCTCTCACAGTCGATAAGCGCAAATTAAAAAATATTTTCAAAAAGAAAATACCGGTTTAGATTTTTAGGAGGTAGGGGTTATGCGTTTTTTGATAACGGCAATGTCGTTAATTTTTCTTTCAGCCGATTTATTTGCTTTAAATTTAAAAAGTTCTGTTTTTGAAAACGGCGGTTATATTCCCGGACGCTATAGCTGTGAGGGGAAAAATTATTCACCTCCTTTAGCTTGGGATGATTTGCCCCGCGGCGTTAAAAGTTTTGTTTTAATTGTTGACGATCCGGATGCTCCCGCCGGTATTTGGGTTCATTGGGTTGTTTATAATATTCCGGCAAGTTTGGAAAAGTTAGAAGAAAATATCGATAAGAAGAAAATAGATTCTTTAGGGGCGGAACAAGGAAAAAATGATTTTGGCCAAATTGGGTATAACGGCCCATGCCCTCCCGCCGGGCCGGCTCACAAATATTCATTTAAGCTTTATGCTTTAGATAGAGAGGTTCAAGCAGGGCCAGCGGCTACGAAATCCGAACTTATAGAACGAATGCAGGGCCATATTATTGCAGAAACGAAATTATCAGGATTTTATCAACGTCAAGAAGCAAGAAAAGGAGAAGGCGATGGAAAAAATTAAGGCAGTTAAAGCACGAGAGATTATTGATTCCCGCGGGAATCCGACAGTAGAGGTAGATATTCTATTAAGTAAAGGAACCTTGGGCCGGGCGGCTGTCCCTTCAGGGGCATCGACCGGTGAGTTTGAAGCGTTAGAGCTGCGCGATAAAAGCAAGAAAAGGTTTTTCGGCAAAGGCGTTGAAAAAGCGGTTAAAAATGTTAATCAGAAAATAGCTCCGAAAATTAAAGGAATGGTTCCTGACTACAAGAGAATAGACAAGCTTCTTATAGAACTTGATGGCACAGAGAACAAAGAAAAATTAGGCGCTAATGCGATATTAGGAGTATCTCTGGCGGTAGCTAAAGCCGCAGCCAAATCGAAAAATAAGCCTTTTTATAATTATCTGGGAAAATCAAAAGCAAAAATTCTGCCTCTTCCTCTTATGAATATTATAAATGGGGGAATGCATGCAGATAACAATTTAGATATTCAGGAATTTATGATTGCGCCGGCCGGCTTCAGTTCTTTTAAGAAAGCTTTGCGGGCATCTTGTGAAATATTTCAAAAACTTAAGTCAATATTAAAGTCGAAAAAGCTTTCGACTTCGGTGGGGGATGAGGGTGGATTTGCGCCTGAATTAAAAAGCAATGAACAAGCCTTAAAGCTTATCTTAAAAGCGGTAGATGAAGCCGGTTATATTCCCGGGCGTCAAGTTTACCTGGCGCTTGATTCTGCTGCCAGTTCATTTCACAGAAGGGGAAAATATTTCTTTGAAGGAAAAATCAGGGATGTAAATTATATGGTTAATTTTTATGCAAAAATTTGTAAAAAATATCCTATAGTTTCTTTAGAAGATGGGTTATACGAAGAGGACTGGCAAGGCTGGCTTAAGCTTACCAGGAAATTAGGAGAAAAAATACAATTGGTAGGAGATGATTTATTTGTAACTAATACAAAAAGGTTAAAGAGGGGAATCGAGCAAAATATTGCTAATTCAATCTTAATTAAAGTAAATCAAATCGGAACCTTAACCGAAACTATAGAGGCAATAAATATGGCTCATGCCTCAGGTTATACCGCTGTGATTTCCCATAGATCGGGAGAGACAGAGGATACGACAATAGCGCACTTGGCGGTCGGCACATCAGCCGGCCAAATTAAAACCGGCTCGTTATCTCGTACAGACCGGGTGGCTAAATACAATGAGCTTTTAAGGATAGAGGAGGAGTTAGGCAAGAGGGCTATTTATGGCGGGAAAACTTTTAAATATAAAGCGCGCTAAGTTGTTGCAGCTATTACTTGCGGCAATAGTAATATTTATCATGGCGATGCTGGTCTATTTTCCCAACTACTCTAAGCTAAAAAACCTAAGGGAGGAAAACCAGAAACTAATTAGCAAAAACAAAAATTTGGAAAAAGAGATTAAAGAATACGAAATTAAAAATAAGAAACTAAAAGAAGATCATTTTATTTACGAAAAAATAGCCCGGGAAAAGCTTGGTTTTGCCCGGGAAGGCGAGATAGT
>JAIPHC010000008.1 GCA_021735405.1 Candidatus Omnitrophota bacterium
TTTCTCTAATTCGTTTACTCTATATTCCAGCAATTATTTTTACTTTAATACATAAGCCTTGCGGGAAGAACTTAATTCATCCATTCGCAAGGCATCTTGCCTTCGGCAAGAAGTTCTTACCGCCACCGCGGCATAAATTCTTAACTATGGACTCCCGGCTATGGACTGTTGACTTTATAAGTGAGCCGCCCGAGGCTCGAACTCGGGACACCCGCCTTAAAAGGGCGGTGCTCTACCAACTGAGCTAGCGGCTCTAAAATTCTTTTAATTCTTTTTCTTTATCTTCTAAAAGAGTGTCTAATTTTTTTATATATTGGTCAGTAAGCTTTTGGAGTTTTTCTTCGGCATTATATTTATCATCTTCTGAAATTTCTTTATCTTTTTCCAGTTTTTTTATATCTTCGCGTCCGCCTCTTCGTATGGTCCTTATCGACACTTTCCCTTCTTCGGCTATTTTTTTTACCATTTTTATTAACTCATCTCTTCTTTCTTCTGATAAAGGCGGAACTACCAAACGGATAATTTTGCCGTCATTTATGGGAGTAATGCCTAAATCAGATTGTAAAATAGCTTTCTCTATATCTGCCAGAGAAGACGGGTCATAAGGGCTGATAACCAGCATTCGGCCTTCCGGAACACCAATCGTAGCCAGCTCTTTAAGCAAAGTCGGGGTGCCATAATAGCTAACCCGGATACCTTCGACCATTCTGGGATTGGCTCTGCCCGAACGCAATTCGGCAAATTCTCTTTTGGTTGCGTCGATTGCCTTTTCCATATTTTTCTCTATATTTTTTATTACTTCTCTAAACCCCATTCTTTCCCCCTTCTCAATTAACTAATAAGTGTGCCTATTCTTTTTCCCGAAACAGCTTTTTTTAAATTTCCTTCTTTGGTGAAATTAAAAACAGTAATCGGCAATTTATTTTCCATACATAAAGTAATTGCGGTAGGATCCATGATCTTAAGTTCTTTCTTGATAACATCTATATATTTTAGTGTTTTGAATAACTTCGCTTTTTTATTCTTGAAAGGATCTTGTGAATAAACTCCATCAACTTTAGTAGCCTTGAATAAGGCGTCGGCACCGACTTCGACACTGCGCAAAGCAGCCGCTGTATCGGTAGTGAAATAAGGATTCCCTGTCCCGGCAACAAATATTACCACTCTTTTTTTCTCAAGATGCCTAATCGCCCGCCTGCGGATATAGGGCTCTGCGACTTTATCCATTGAAATAGCAGTCATAACTCTGGAACGGATATTTTCGTTTTCTAAAGCATTCTGTAAGGCTAAGCCGTTTATTACCGTCGCAATCATTCCCATATAATCAGCAACAGTTCTTTCCATCTTAAACTCTTTTGACTTAGGAACGCCTCTAAAAATGTTGCCTCCGCCGGCCACCAAAGCTATTTCTGTACCTAATTTGGTTATTTCTTTGATTTGTTTAGCAAGATGAGCGCAAATTGAAGTATCGATTCCATGAGAAAGTTTGCCTGAAAAAGCTTCGCCGCTAATTTTGAGTAAAATTCTCTTATATTTAGCCTTCATCTTCTTCTCCGACTACAAAACGTACGAATCGTTCTATTTTAATATTTTCTCCGGTTTGAGAAACAATTTTTTTCAAGTAATCAGCGACTGTCATAGTAGAATCTTTAACAAAGGGCTGATTTAATAAACAATTTTTCTTGCAATACTCCTGTTTATCCTTGACTTGTTCTGAAACATCCTGAGGAACTTGTTCCTGGCTTATATAATCAGGAGCGATAGCGGCAATATGCATAGCTATATCTTTTGCAAATTTTTTAAATAAATCAGTCCTGGCTACAAAATCAGTTTCACAATTGACCTCAACCAATACTCCGATATTACCGCCGAAATGAACATAAGATTCTATCACTCCTTGCGAAGCCGTACGAGACCCTTTCTTCTTTAAAACATCGGCTCCCTTAGCCCTAAGAACCTTTAGGGCTTTATTGAAATCACCTTCTGCTTCTTTAAGCGCTTGCTTACAATCATTAACGCCCAATGAAGTTTTTTCTCTTAATTTTTTTATATCTTCTAAACTCATCTATTCCTTCTCCTCCTCTTTATTTTTTACTTAATCTTTATTCTTTTTTTTCTTTTGCTTCTTCTTTCTCTTTTTCGGATTTCGGATTTCGCATTTCGGATTCCTCTCCCTTCTTTTCTTCTTCTTTTTTATCTTTTGTTTCCTCTGGTTTTGCCTCTTTGCCTTCTTGGCTGTTATCTGCCTCGGATTCTTCTGAAGTTTTAACTTCTTCTTGGCCGGCTTCCTTTTCTTCTTTTTTGATTGCATGGTAATTTTGACGGCCTTCATCCACAGCTTCTACTAAAGAGCTAACAATAAATTTTACCGACCTAATCGCGTCGTCGTTGCCCGGAATAGGGTAATCTATCTCTTCCGGATTAGCGTCTGTATCGATTAAAGCTACCAAAGGAATAGATAGTTTTATAGCTTCTCTTACGCAGGCCTTCTCCCTTTTAGGGTCCACCACAAACACGCAATCCGGCAAACTTTCCAACGAAGTAAGCCCGCTGTAATTCTTATCCATCCGGCTAATTTGCCGGTTCAGGCGAACCACTTCTTTGCTGGGAATCTTCTCGAATTCGCCATTTTTACGCATATCCAGAAGCTCTTGGTATCTATGCAATCTTTTTTTGATGGTAGCAAAGTTGGTAAGCAGCCCTCCTACCCATTTTTGATCTACATATGGCATATCGCAGGCATTGGACAATTCTTTAATTACCGGCCTGATTTGCCTTTTAGTCCCGACAAAAAGAACAGTTCCGCCTGACTTGGCCGTCTCTTTTAAAAATTCTTTTGCTTGGTCTAATTTTTTGGTGGTTTTTTCTAAATCGATAATATAAATATTCTTTTTTCTGCCAAAAATAAATTTCTTCATCTTGGGGTTCCAATTACGCTTAAGATGCCCAAAGTGCACCCCCCCCTCCAGCATTTCTTTAATAGTATTAGTCAATCCCATCGTATTATTCCTCCTAATTTGTCATAATTGATAAATGATAATTTATAATTAAGGCATATCATCGGTTATCAGTTGTCAATTATCAGTTATTTTTTAAAGGCTCTACTAAACAAAAAGTATACCATATTCATTAATATTTTCAATTATTTATTATTTACCCTGTGGAGTGCCACTGGGTTAAATATTAAACTGTAGCTGATATAGTCTTTTATAGGCGGTATCGCTGGCTATAAGTGACTTGTGGGTGCCGGTTTCAACGATTTCTCCGTTATCTAAAACTACGATTAAATCGGCTTCTTCTACAGTAGAAAGCCGGTGCGCGATGACAAAAGTGGTTTTGCCTCTCATCAATAACGCTAATGCTTCCTTAATAAACTTTTCTGAAACAGAATCAAGCTGGCTGGTTGCTTCATCTAAAATTAAAATCGGCGCATTTTTTAAAATTGCCCGGGCGATAGATATCCTTTGTTTTTGCCCGCCCGAAAGCTTAACTCCTCTATCGCCTACAATAGTATCGAATTTATAAGGGAATTTTTCGATAAATTCATACGCATGTGCTTTTTTGGCGGCTTCAGCTATTTCTTCTTTGCTGGCCCCCTCTTTTCCATAAGCAATATTTTCCCCTACGCTAGAATGAAAAAGCACGGTTTGTTGCGAAACTATAGAAATTAACCTGCGGAGAGGCTCAATCTTAAAATCTTTTATATCCTTTTGGTCAATTTTTACAACACCCTTTTCTGGATCGTAAAACCGCGGTAATAAATTAACCAGAGTAGTTTTTCCCGCCCCCGAGGGCCCGACTAAAGCGACTACATCTCCTTTTTTTATTTTTAAATTAATATTTTTTAAAACATTTTCGTCATCCGGGCTGTATCTAAACCAAACATTTTTAAATTCTATAGAATTTTTGATTTCTTTTATCTCCTCTGCGCCTTTCTTTTCTTCTATCTGGGGAGTTTCTTCTAAAATTTCATAAATTCTCGCTGATGCCGCCAAGGCTTTTTGATTGATCGCGTATACATTCGATAACTTTTTAAACGGCCTGATCATCGACATCAAATAAGCCATGAAAGCTCCGAAAATACCAAAAGAAACTCTCCCCGAAATAACTTCATTGCCCACAACCCAAAGCACAAAAACAACTCCGATTGTAGCGGTGAATTCTGTCAAAGGAGAAATGGTAATTTCTCTCTTTATTGCTTTTAAAGTAAATTTATAGTAACCGTAATTTATATCCCTAAACCTTCTCATTTCATGATTTTGCCGGGAAAAAGCCTTTACAATATACATTCCGCCGATAGTATCTGCCATCAAAGAATTGAGGTCGGCCATCTTCTCTTGCATAGTTTTAGTAAATTTTTTAATCCTTTTTCCCAGCCTGATCACCGGAAACATAATTAAAGGAAAAAGGACAAACGCGACCAGAGGCAGCTTCCAGGATATTTTAAAACCAATGTAAAAAGCTAAAACCGCAAAAACAACGACCTTCATCGATTCAAACAAAAGGTCTTTTAAGGCATAAGAAATAGCATTTGTAATAGTTCCTACATCATTGGTAATCCTTGACATTAATTCCCCCATCCTTTTGCGGGCATAGAAATTCATAGAAAGCTGATGAAATTTATCGAAAAGGCGGTTTCTCACTTCATAGATTACCCCTTGGCCTACTATGTTCATAAAGTAATTTTGGAGAAAAGTAAAAATACCTTTTATCAGAAAAATTAAAGGAATGGAAATAACGATGATTTTTAAAAATAAGACCGGTTCGATAGAATTGAGCTTATCGATAAAATTACTTAAAAAATCCGGAAGTTCGCCGGGAATGACTATTTTTTTATTGGTCAAAACCCGGTCCGAAACCGGTATAATCAACCCTAAGCTTACCCCTTCAAAAAGGGTAGTAATTCCCATACAAACAATTGCTAAAAATAACCAAAATTTTTGGCCCTTAGCAAATTTTAGTAATTTAAAATATTCCTTAAAATGTTCCTTCATCTGTGTTCTCCTTAATCCTGATAATATTACTGCTTCTGTGTTCTCTGTGGTTCTGGATTTTACCACATTAATTGACTTTCCTCAAGTTCTCTGATAATATAATTTTCTATGTTAAAAGCGGCGATAATCGGTTTAGGAAAACTCGGATCTATCCATTTGCGTATCTATAAAGAATCTAAGAAAATAGAAAAAATTTATCTTGTAGACACAGACAAAAGAGCCTTAAAAGAACCGGGCCTTCCTGTTTATTCAGACTACCGCAGCCTAAAAGATAAGGTAGATTTAGTAAGCATTGCCACCCCCACTTCGACTCATTTTGAAATTGCCCGTTTTTTTCTCGAAAATAAAATTCCTGTTTTAGTTGAAAAACCGATCAGCAAAAACCCTCAAGAGGCGAAAAAACTTATCAAAATCGCTCAAAAAAATAAAACTCTTATTTTTGTCGGCCATGTCGAACGCTTCAATAGCGCTTACCTCAAGGCTAAAGAAACTATTAAAAACCCTTTATTTATCGAATGCCACCGGCTTAGCCCCTACCCCCACCGTTCGCTTGATATAAGTGTAGTGCTTGATTTAATGATTCACGACTTAGATATAATTCTCGATTTAGCATCTGCCAACATAAAAAAAATAGAGGCTAAAGGGGTCAAAGTGCTTTCAAATACCGCAGATATTGCCAACTGCAGAATAAGTTTTAAAAATGGCTGTGTAGCCAATATAACCTCATCTCGCATCTCTTTAAAAAAAGAAAGAAAAATAAGAATATTTATGCCTAATAAATATGTTTCTATCGATTACGCGAACCAAAGTGTTGATGTTTATCAAAAAGAAAAAAATCAAATATCCCAACAAACTTTAAAAATAGAAAAAAAAGAGCCTCTAAAAAAAGAAATTAACCATTTTATCGAAATGGTAGATAAAAAAAGTTTTGATATTTCCTCGGCTCAAGGAGCCAAAAATGCGTTATTGGCCGCAGCAGAAATTGAAAAGATCATCAATGAAGCTTAGTTTTTCGGAGAAAAACTTTAGCTGAATTGATCCTGAGCGAAGTCGAAGGATAAAATGAAGCTTAGTTTTTCGGAGAAAAACTTTAGCAAAACTTAAAGATGAAAAAAATAGTTATCATTGCCGGCGATACATCCGGCGACCTTTACGGCGGAAATCTTGCGAGAAAAATAAACAACCAATTCCGCTCCTGCCAAATATATTCTTTTGGCGGCAAAACCTTGGCCGAGAACTCAAATCAACTCATAGATTTAGTATCTCACTCCGTTTGCGGATTAATTGAAGTAATATCCTCTTTAAACAAATTCAAAAAATTATTTAACCAAACCATTGGCCAAATTGAAAAAATTAAACCTGACTTGATAATTTTAATAGATTTTCCCGACTTTAACCTTGCTTTAGCCAAAAAAATAAACCGGAAAATCCCGATTTTTTATTATGTCAGCCCCCAGGTTTGGGCCTGGAGGAAAAAACGAATAAAAGTAATTAAAAAGTACACTGCCAAAATGATTCCGATTTTTAACTTTGAAAAAGAAATTTATCAAAAAGAAAACATGGATGTAGCTTTTTTCGGGCATCCTCTTTTAGAAATAATCGGCCAAGAAAGAATCAAAAAAGAAAAGATAATTTCTTTTTTACCCGGTTCACGAAAAAATGAAATAAAACATCACCTTAAACTTTTAGCTAAAACAAAAGAAATTTTAGAAAGTGAACTTCCTGGTTACAAGTTTCAAGTTATAAAGCCAAACGGCTTAAGCCGTAAATTATATAAAGAATTTAAAAAAGAAGAAATCGTTAACCATTCTTATCTAACTTTGGCAAAATCAAAGTTTATAGTTGCAGCCTCAGGCACCGCTACTATAGAAACGGCGATTTTAGAAATTCCCCATATAATAATTTATAAGATAAATAAGTTAAGCTGGTATATCTTAAAAAAAATTATAAACACAAAATACGCGGGAATGTTGAATATCTTGGCTAACCGGCAAATCGTGCCTGAATTACTTCAGGATAAAGCTACACCGAATAATATTGCCAGAGGTGTCTTGAATTATCTTGGTAATGACAGCAATTATGAATCCTTCAAAAAAGAGTTAAAAACTGCCAAACAATTGCTTGCTCCCTATAATGGAATTACAAAATTTGCCGGATATATCGGCAAATATCTCAACTTAACTCAAAACACACCCTAATTAATAGAGATTCTTCGGCTTCGTCCTTCGACTTCGCTCAGGACTCCTTGCAGTCGCCTCAGAATGACGCCAAGATTGTTTCGCTTTCACAATGACAGATAAAACTGTTATAACTCACTTTTTCTGTTTTCTTTTAATGAAGTTGTAAATGGTCAAAATCGCAGCCGGAGTAATTCCGCTAATCCGAAAAGCCTCTCCTAAAGATTCAGGCCTAAACTTACTTAACTTCTCCCTGACTTCCTTCGATAAAGAATTTATTTGATAATAATCTATCTTTGGCAGTTTAATTTTATCTAAGTTTTTAAGTTCTTTAAGCCATGCCTTTTCCCGGCGGAGAAACCCTGCATATTTAGCGTCTATTTCAATTTCTGACTGAACTTCAAACGGAATTGCGTCTTCCTTGATTTCTTTATTTAACTCAAAAAAGGTGACCTGAGGCTCACGCAGCAAGTCGAATAAAGTTTTTTTATTGGCTCTTTTCTTGCTTTTTCTCTTTTTAAGTTTGTTTTTAATTCTTTTTATCTGTTTTCCCTTATTTTCTATCAATTGATAATCTTGTTTTTTTAATAATCCCAACCGATACCCTAATAAGCCAAGGCGGAGATCAGCGTTGCTCTCCCGCAGAGAAAGCCGGAACTCACAGCGGGAAGTAAACATCCGATACGGCTCATCGGTGCCTTTTTTCGTTAAATCATCGATTAAAACCCCGATATATGCCTGGTTCCTTTTTAAAATAAACGGCTTTTTGCCGCCTTGGGCTAAAGCAGCATTTATCCCGGCAATTAATCCTTGAGCAGCCGCTTCTTCGTAACCGGTAGTCCCATTAACCTGTCCGGCAAAAAATAAACCTGAATATTTTTCTGATTCGAGAGTAGGAAAAAGCTGGCGCGCGTCAATTAACCCATGTTCAATCCCGTAGCCGGGCCTAAACATTTTTGCCTTCTCTAGGCCGGCTATCGAATGAATAAATTTTATCTGAACCTCTAAAGGCAAAGAGGTGGAGATACCGTTAGGATAGATTTCAAAAGAATCAAGCCCTTCCGGCTCAATAAAAATTTGATGTTTATCTTTTTGAGAAAACTTTATAATCTTATCTTCTAAAGAAGGGCAATACCTTACTCCTTGAGATCTAATTTTGCCGGTATAAAGCGGTGAGCTTTTAAGATTATTTTTTATAATTCTATGAGTTTTTTTATTAGTATAGGTAATAAAACAACTCGCTCTATTTTTGTTGATTTTTTCATTAAAAAACGAAAAAGGGGAAACATCATCTTCGGGAGGCTGTTTGCGCATTTTACTAAAATCGATTGTTCTTTTATCCAGGCGGGCGCAAGTGCCGGTTTTAAAATGTTTTGTCTTAAACCCGAGTGATTTAATAGAATC
The DNA here is from genome assembly GCA_021735405.1 of Candidatus Omnitrophota bacterium. Taxonomy (GTDB): domain Bacteria; phylum Omnitrophota; class Gorgyraeia; order Duberdicusellales; family 4484-171; genus PXAH01. Next base: position 8,576 of record JAIPHC010000008.1, read on the forward strand.
AAACAATTTATCGCTTGAACTTTCCGATATCCTCCCTCCGGAAAAAGAATTTAAGCCGATATGAATCGTGCTTTTTAAGAAAGTTCCTGCCGCGATGACTACACAACCCGAGAAAAAATCCTGGCCAAGATTAGTCTTAACCCCTAAAACTTTTTTGCCTTTTTTAATAATCTTTTCTGCCTTTGCTTGAATAATATCTATGTTTTTATTTTCTTCTAAGTATTTTTTTGCTAACTGCGGATAAGAAAACATATCAACTTGAGCCCGGGTTGCCCAAACAGCTTTGCCTTTACTTTTATTTAAAGTTCTATAACCAATCGCAGCCTGGTCGGTGATCTTTCCCATCAACCCGCCCAAAGCATCCACTTCCTTTACCAATATCCCCTTGGCTACTCCCCCTACAGCCGGATTACAGGAAAGTTTCCCGATTGAATCTATATCCGGACTCAACAGCAATACCGAACAACCCATCTTAGCCGAAGCTGAAGCTGCTTCGATCCCCGCATGGCCTCCGCCTACTACAATTACATTATATTTTTTCATATCGTAATTGCATATCAATTATATACATTTGGAAATTTTTTCTTTGGCTAAAATCTCTTTAACCTGGGAATAAATATCAGAAAGGCTTCCCGAAGCATCAACGACTTTTATCCGGCTCGGTTCCCGCCGGGATAATTTCAAAAAGCCTTGGCGCAGTTTTTTATGGAAAGATAAAGGGCGTGATTCAATCCTGTCTTTTCTTTTTATTCTCTTTAACCCCACTTCAACGTCTACATCCAAAAATAAAGTTAAATCAGGTTTTATCCCCAGAGAAAAAAGCTCTACGGATTTTTCAGCGATTCCTCCTAAACCTAGCGCATACCCCTGATATACTAAAGTTGAATCATAAAAACGGTCACAAATAATAATATCGAACCTGGATAGATCCTCTTTCAGCCTTTCTTCAATCAACTGGGCTCTGGCTGCCAAATAAAGCAGAAGTTCGGCATAAGCAGAAAGCGCCATCTCTTTTTTATCTAACAAAATCTTCCTTATCTCTTCGCCAATTTTAGTAGAACCCGGTTCACGGTAAACCTGAGTTTTTATTCCCTCCTTTTTAGCATAATCCTCTAGGAATTTAATAACACTGCTTTTGCCGCAGCCCTCTAGCCCCTCAACTGTAATAAATACCGCTTTTTTTTCTTTTACTTTCTCCGCCATATAGTACCCTCTTTTGTATCTTCCAATATAATCCCTTTTTCTAAAAGTTGATTGCGAATTTGATCTGATTTATCGAATTTTTTTTGATTCCTGTAAAGATTACGTTTTGCTATAAGCTCTTTTACCTTATCTTCGTTTATCCCCTCTAGCTTTTTTTGGGAAAAATCGAATCCAAAAACATTTGTTATCTGATCTAGGATTTGCCGGTAACAAGCTAAATTTTTACCCTTTTCTTTAGCTCCGCCCGTCAACTCTGCGTTTATCTGATTTACTAAATCAAACAACGCCGCAAGCCCCTTTGGCATATTAAAATCATCATCCATTGCCTCGATAAAACTCTGTTTATGATCTTTGATTTTGCTATTAGCTTTTAAAAGAGACGGGCCCGTTTTTTTTCCTTTTAAGAAATTTTCTAACCTTTCTTTCGATATCTTAATATGCTGATAAGCTTTTTGCGCTTCCTCCATCTTCTGCCAGGAAAAGTCAATAGATGAAGAATAATGCGCTTGAAGATAAAAAAGTTTTAAGGCGTTAGCCGGGTATTTATCCAAAACATCGGAAATCTTTATAAAATTACCTAAAGACTTAGACATCTTTTGGCCCTCGATAGTTAAAAGCCCGTGATGAATCCAGTAGTTTGCAAAATTTTTACCGGATAAACTTTCTGCTTGAGCCGCTTCATTTTCATGATGGGGAAAAATCAAATCTCTGCCTCCTCCGTGGATATCCAGAGTTTTCCGCTTTAGATATTTCTGGCTCATAACTGAACATTCAATATGCCAGCCGGGCCTGCCTCTGCCCCAGGGACTCACCCAGCCGGGCTCTTTGCATTGAACTATTTTCCAAAGGGCAAAATCAAGAGGGTCTCTTTTGTTTTCATCAGATTTAATTCTTCCCGAGCTAGCGATATCATCTATTTTTTGACCCGAAAGTCTGCCGTAATTTTTAAATTTTCTCACCTCAAAATAAACGCCGCTATTGGTTTTATAAGCATAGCCCTTATCGATTAATTCCTTTATATAAATAATCATATCTTCGATATTTTCAGTCGCTTTCGGTTCAAAATCAACCGGCCTCAAGCCTAAATTCTCCACATCTTTTCTATAAAGCTTTATATACCTGCCAGATAATTCCTTCCAGCTAACCCCGGCTTTTTTGGCTTTATTGATAATTTTATCATCGATATCGGTAATATTACGGACAAAATCAACCCTGTATCCCCTAAACTCCAAATAACGGCAGATAACGTCAAAAACATATAAAGAACGGGCATGCCCGATATGGCAGTCATCATAGACTGTTACTCCGCAGCTATACATTTTGATTTTTTTACCTTCTACCGGCTTAAAATCCTGCTTTTTTTTAGTTAATGAATTATAAATTTTTATCATCTTAAAAACCTTTTAATAAAACTACGGCTAAACAGCTTAAGGCGCCAGCTCCCCCTAAAACTTCTTTTTTTTCTTTTGATTTTATCTTTAAATTAACATCGGGTATTTCAAAAACATCTTTTAATGAGCTGGTAATATCTTTCTTATAAGAAACTAATCTAGGCTTTTCGGCTACTAAAGTAATATCGATATTTTCTATTTTGTACTTTTTCTTTATTTTTGCCAAAATAGTTTCGGCAATTCTTTTACTGTCTGCCCCTTGGTTTTTTTTATCTGAGGGAGGAAAATAATCTCCGATATCGCCTAAACAAGCCGCTCCGCAGACTGCATCCGATACCGCGTGCAAGACTGCATCTCCATCCGATACCGCTTCAAGCCCAAAACCACAATTTATTCTAAACCCTCCCAAAAGCATAAAATCTTTTTTCTCTGTAAACCTATGCAGGTCATATCCTAAACCAACTCTATATTTTTCCATATTTTTCTACCGCCTTAGCTAAACAAATATCTTCTCGATAAGTTAACTTAAAATTAAATAAATCTCCCTCAACTATTCTTACGGCCTGGCCGGTTTTTTCAAAAAGTTGAGCCGAATCTGTTATCTGAAGCCGTCTATGCTTTTTATAGGCAGCTTCAATCAAGTCCTTCCTAAACCCCTGAGGAGTCTGAATCGAAAAAATATTATCTCTTTTTAATGTTTTTTTAACCAACATCGCCTCTGCCTGCTTTAAAGTATCTTTGATTTTTATTCCCGGAACTACCGCTGGATACCTTTTTAACTCTTTAATCACCTTTAAAACTGTTTGTTTTTTAACAAAGGGCCGGGCGCAGTCATGGATTAAAACATGGCTGAGGCCGCTTTTTATCTTGCTTAACCCGTTTAATACAGACTGCTTTCTTGTTTTGCCGCCTTCTGCTAAAACGACCTCTTCATTTGATATAAACTTTTTTGCAAACTTAAAATGTTTTTTTTGAAGAACCAGCACCACTTGCTTAACCGAGCTGACAGTTAAAAAAGTTTTAAGGCTGTAGCTAAAAAGAGGCCCGTCTGCCAAATGAATATTTGCTTTAGCCTCTCCTATACGCTTGCCAAAACCTGCGCCTACAATTACGGCTCCAACTTTCATATTGTTATAATTGATGATTTACCAGTTATCAAATGCCTTTAGCTAGTCAACTTAGTAAATATAATTCTGCCGCTTGGATTTTGCAGCACCGACGCAACTTCTACATTGACGGTTTTTCCGATTAACCGCTTGCCGCCTTCGACTACCACCATTGTTCCGTCTTCTAAATATCCTATTGCTTGATTACGTTCTTTTCCTTCTTTTATTAGTTTTAAGTTAAAAGTATTGCCTGTCACCAAAGAAGGCTTTAATGCGTTGGCCAAATCATTAATATTTAATACTTTTACACCCTGAAATTGGGCAATTCGGTTAAGATTATAATCAGTAGTCAATACTTTAGCATTGTGTTTTTGAGCAAATTTAATAATTTTTTCATCGACAGTCTTAACCACAGAAATTTCTTCCTCTGTCACTTCAATCCCAATATTCGGCTGCTTCTTTAAATCATGCAATATCTCTATTGCTCTTTTCCCTTTTTGCCGTTTCATATGGTCTGTTGAATCAGCCAAGGCGTGCATTTCATTTAGAACAAAACGGGGAATAATAAATTTTGCTTCAACAAAACCAGTTTTAACAATATCTAAAATCCTCCCGTCGATAATACTGCTTGTATCAACGATAATCTCTTCTTCTTGTAATTCCCCTCTTTTAAACTTGACATAAGGAATAACAATATTAAATTCATCCTGGCCTTTCAACCCTAAGGTTAAACCTAAGTAAACAAAAACAATTGTAACGAATAGTTTAATATTGCTCAAAAAATGAGACGGTATATTTTCCGGAAGGGGAAATTGAGAAAGAGCCAAGCTGAATATAGCAGAAAGAAACAAACCAAGTAAAATTCCAAATACTGCGCTGCTTAACCCCTTTAGCGAAACTTTCCGGCCGGCCATCTCTAAAAATACAACAAAAACACCGGCTCCAAAACCAACTGCCGCCGATAATAATGAATCTCCTTTACCTAAAGAAAATCCCATTAACATAAAAACAAAAACGAAAAATATCCTTAAAAAAATCAAAACCCACATAAAACCTCCTCAGTTAGTTAGTTAATTAATTACTCACTAATTAACCACTCACCAGTTAACTATTTTTAAAAAGTTTCCCATACACATCTCCTAAATTAGAAAACGCTTGAACTTTATCAACAAACCTTTTATCAACTTCCTTCTTATTAGCTTCGGGTATATAACAATATTTAAAATCTGCCCGGCTTATCTCTTTCAGCCTTGAATTTATGTCTCTGACCCTTCTCAACTCTCCGCCTAAACCTATCTCTCCTGCAAAAACAATCTCAGCCGGAACTTTTTTTTCTAAAAAACTCGATATAATCGCAACCACCGCCCCTAAGTCTGCGGCAGGGTCGTTTATCCGCAAACCCCCTGCTACATTTAAAAAAATATCTTCCCCGGATATCGGAACCTTGAGCCGTTTTTCAACTATTGCCACCAAAAGCGAGAACCTGTTAAAATCAAAACCCAAACTTCTTCTTCTTACGGTTCCGAAGGTCGCCCGGCTAACTAACGATTGCAATTCGACTAAAACAGGCCTAAGCCCTTCCAGGGGGCAAATCACGCAACTGCCTGAGGAAGGCTCTCTTCTATGCGGTAAAAAAATATCGTTAGTTTTTTTGACTTCAGCTAAACCGGTTGAAGTCATATCAAAAACCGCTATATCACCGGTAGGGCCGAATCTATTTTTAATAGACCGTAAAATCCTGTAGTTAGAAAGTGTTTCACCCTCAAAATAAAGCACGCTGTCTACTATGTGCTCAAGCAGTTTCGGGCCGGCGATAGCTCCCGACTTGGTTACATGCCCTACTATAAACACCACCACACCTAATGTTTTCGCTACCTGAGTTAAATAATCAGCGCAGCTTCTTATCGAAAGAACGCTTCCTTTTGCGCCTGCGGCAAAAGAACTAGTCATCACTTGAATAGAATCTATAACCACAAATTTAAAATTTTCTTTTTCGACATTTTTGTAAATATTTTCTACTTTTTCCTCGTCACTAATATAAAGTTTTTCGGAGCTGACATTTTTTAAGCGTTTTGCCCTTATCCCGATTTGTTGCCGAGATTCTTCGGCGCTTACATAGATAGTCTTGCCTTCCTTAGACAACCTTGAAGCCACCTCTAATAGAAGCGTAGATTTACCTATCCCCGGTTCACCGCCGATTAAAACAACTTGGCCGGAAACCAATCCGCCCCCCAAAAGCCGGTCAAATTCAGAAAAACGCGTCTCTATCCTGGTTTGCTTTGCTCCGCTGACATCTTTAAGTAAACAAGGCGCTGCTTTAGCTTTAGTCTTTAGCTTATTCGCTGCTCTGCCGCTGGATTTTTGCAAAAAGGTTTCCCAGCCTCCGCAGTTAGGGCATTTTCCCATCCACTTTACCGATTGATATCCACATTCACTACAGTTATACATCTTGGTTAATTGGTTAATTGGTTAATTGGTTAATTAACTACTCACTAATTAACCACTCACCAATTAACTATTTTCTGTCTTTTGGTTTATACAACAGCTTCCAGGGATTCTTTTTTATATCCGCAATAAATTCCTCGGTTTCCCGGTACAAAGAATCATCATAAAACAATTTTCCCAGAGTGCCTTTTTTATTCCTTACGTCTTTAATCAACCCCTTCGCCTCTATGCTGATATCTTCTAAGTTTTTAACGGTATTTTCTAAAGACTCCTTGATCTCGCCTTCTTTTACAAAACTCCTCAACTCATTCATAGTTTTGCTAAAATTAGAAAATAATTTAAATAAAGGCACGGGAGATATCCCCTCGACGGTTTCTCCTTCCTTTATATATTGAGAAAAATTATCCGGCGGCGTAATTTCAAGATATTTTTCTCCAAATAAACTCAAACTGTTTATAAAAAAATACGAACCCTTGGGAATTTTAACTCCTCTTTGAATGTTAATTTTAACTTGGACAGAAGAACCATCACTGCCATTTACTACCACAACTTCTTGCACTTCACCAACATCTACCCCGCAAAAACGCACCGGGGAAGCTCTTCTCATCCCTTCGGCAAAATCGAAAATAACTTTTATTTTATAACCCGATCTGAATAAACTAAAATCCTTGATTGAAACCAAAACTATAAACAACAAAAACAATCCTACAACAAAAAAAACACCTATTTTTATATAAGAAAGCCTTTTTCTGATCTCCCATAGATTTTTAGCCACCTATCCCCCCTTTTTTATCTAGTCCATAGTGCTGTGCCTTAAGTACTACATCAAAAAAATGAAAATCTTCGAATTTTAGACTTTGGACTTTGGACTTTGGACTTACCATTATACTTCCATCTCCTTTATCGGGCCTCCGGAAGCGCCCTGGATAAACTGGAGTAAACGTTTATCGTCTGTATTTTTTACATCCTGGTTCTTGCCTTCAAAAATAATTTCGCCTCCCAATAAAAAAGCTACACGATCTGCTATTTTTAAACCAGTCTCTAAATCATGAGTTACCACCACCGAAGTCACAGAAAGGCGGTTATGCAAGTCTTTTATTAAAGAAACGATTTTATCTACTGCGATAGGATCAATTCCTGTAGTCGGTTCGTCATAGATGATGATTTTAGGATTATAAATAATTGCCCGGGCAATAGCAACCCTCTTGCGCATCCCCCCGCTTAGTTCATAAGGGTACATATCTTCAATATCGCTTAATCCGACCAAAGAAAGAGTTTGAGTAACCTTTTTACGCATTTCTTTTCTGCTCATACTAGTATGCTGCTTGAAGAAAAAGCTTACATTTTCCCAAACTGTTAAAAAATCAAAAAGCGCGCTATTTTGAAATACTAAACCAAATTTGAGCCTGATTTTTTCCAGCTTCGCTTTAGACAGCTGGGTAATCTCCTGGCCGTCGATAAATATAGTTCCTGAATCCGGCCGGAGCAGCCCTAAAATTGTTTTAAGCAAAACGGTTTTACCCGCTCCGCTTCTCCCGATAAGCAAAAAAGTTTCGCCTTTGTTTATTTTCAACTTTACGCCTTTAAGGACGCTTTTTTCTCCAAAGGATCTTTTCACATCATTTAATTCAATCATTTCTTTCTTCATACAAAATAAAAAAATGCTGTCAATATACAATCAAAAACTATAATCAGAATAAAAGAACGCACTATCGAACGGGTTACGACTATGGATACATCTATCGAAGAACGGGGCCGAAAACCTTCGAAACAACAGATAAAAGCAATAATGCTTCCAAAAAACACACTTTTTACTAAACCGTTTACGATATCAATCAAACCTAAGGATTCTAATGTCATTCTCATATAGAGGCCAAAAGACATCGAAAACTTAAACGAACCAACTAAATAACCGCCGAATATTCCCAGCAAATCCGCATAGATAACCAAAATCGGCAAACATACCAGCAAAGCAATAAATTTAGGGACAACTAAATAATCAATAGGCTCGACCCCGAAGACTTCCAAAGCGTCCACTTGCTCGCTAATTTTCATCGAACCGATACCGGCGGTGATAGAAGCTCCGCTTCTTGCGGCAACGATTAAAGCCGTTATCACCGGACCCAGCTCTCGAACTAAAGATAAGGCTACCAATGAAGCAAGGTGAATTTCTGATTTAAACTGCTGCAGTTGATAAGCGGTCTGGAAAGCGATAATCATTCCGATAAAAAGAGCTATCAGAGAAACCAAGAAAAAACTATCTATCCCTACAAAAATTATTTCCCGGCCTAAAGATTTAAGGTCTCTTTTTTTGGTGAACAACCAATAGAATGTATCTTTTATAAAATAAAGAATATTTCCGATATAACAGAAAAAATCTTCGATTTGGGTTAATAAAAACATATTTTTAAAATTCCTTTATATTTTCAACTCCTAAAATTGTTTTTTCTTCCTGCATCCTTAACTTGAGAAAATTATCATTTTTTAAATTGTATCTTAACTCCGTACCCCCTTCTTCTTTAGGTTCTGCGTCTATTTTAAGATAGAATTTATCGTCTATTTGTTTTTTTAAGCCCACCTCTTCTGCCCGGCCAAAAATTTGCCATCCATCGACAAATAACCGTTGAGAAACGAATTCCACTCCCGGGAAAAAATTTTCTGAATCTCTTATATCTAAATCTCCCTTTAACTCAAAAACACTGCCGTCATCAAGAAGGACTTCGGCGTCAGTTACGTTAAATACAGGAGGAGTCCCCAAAAAATTGCATCTTAATTTTTTAAAAGAAACTCCCTCGTAAATACCGTCAGAAATTGTAAAATTCCCGCTTATTAACAAACTATCGAAATCTCCCCATATTTTTATTTTTAAATTAATATCTCCTTTTAAATCTTTTATATCTTCCTGCCAATTACCTTCTAAACTAAAAAGAACTTTTTCTTTTTTTAAATCAACGGTTCCCGATCCAGAAAATTTAGAAGACTTAAACTGCTCGATAAAGACAATATTTCCCTTTTTGCTTAAAACTATCTGGGCATTGCCTATCTTTCTTTTTCCTAAACTTATATCTTTTCCCTGCAATAAAAATACCGTCTTTGCATCTTTATCAACGGTTTTATAACTAAAATTTCCAAACAATTGATAGCTGTCAATATTTATATCGGCCGCTTTAAACCTTTTTTTCGCTAAATCAAGTTCAATGTAACCAGAATACGCATTGCTCCCTCCAAAAAAAGAAAAAAGCAAAAAAGAAAAAAAAGAAACTAAAAAATTTTTCATTCAAACTTTAATGATTGTCCCTTTTTTAGCGCTTTTACAGTAATCGGTTTTTCTTTTGCCTCCTTTATCCGTTTTGAAAATTTTCCTCTGATTATATCTTCGGCTAAAGGGTCCTCGACAAATCTCTGGATAGCTCTTTTTAAAGGCCTGGCTCCGTAACTAGGGTCAAAACCTTTTTCGATAAAAAGCTCTTTGGCTCCGGAGGTAAGAGTTACTACAAACCCTTGTTCCTTGAGGCGTTCGTTTACATACGCCATTTCAAGTTCAACTATTTTTTCCAGCGACTTCTTATCCAAAGACCTAAAGACAGTAATCTCGTCCAAACGATTTAAAAATTCCGGTTTAAAAGTTTTTTTAACTTCATCCAGCAAGGATGACTTCATCCCTTCATAATCTATATCGTTGTTTTTGGTCTTAAATCCCAGCGACCCTTTCTGGCGGATAATATCTGCGCCTACATTTGAAGTCATAATTAAAATTACATTTCTAAAATCTACCGGACGGCCGTAACTGTCGGTAAGGCGCCCTTCTTCTAAAATTTGCAGCAAGAGGTTGTATACATCCGGATGGGCTTTCTCTATCTCATCCAGTAAAATTACCGAATACGGCCTGCGCCTTACTCTTTCGGTCAACTGGCCTCCTTCTTCATAGCCTACATAGCCTGGAGGAGCTCCTACTAATCTTGATACGTTAAATTTTTCCATATATTCGCTCATATCTAATTGAATCAGCGCCTCCTCGTTGCCGAACATAAACTCTGCCAAAGCTCTGGCTAAGAGAGTCTTGCCTACTCCGGTAGGCCCTAAGAACATAAAAGAACCAATCGGCCGGCGCGGTTCTTTAACCCCGGCTCTGGCTCTTCGCACCGCCCGGGAAATTGCCTTAATCGCTTCCCGCTGGCCGATAACTTTTTTAGATAAAGTATCTTCCATCTTAATCAACTTCTCTGACTCTTTTTGTTCTAACCGGTAAGCCGGAACCCCGGTTACCTGCGAAACTAATTGAGCGATATCTTCTTCCTTTACTTCGGGTGAAATTTTATCTCTTTTTTTACTCCACTCTTTTCTCACATTGTCAAGTTCAAAGCGAAGCTTTTTTTCTTCATCCCTTAATTTGGCTGCCTGCTCAAAATCCTGCTGCCTGATAAAAGCTTCTTTTTCCCGGATTATTTCAGCAATTTTTTCCTCCAATTTCTTAATTCCTCCCGGAGTTGTTAATTTTGCCAGGCGGGACCTTGCGCCGGCTTCATCGACTAAATCGATAGCTTTATCCGGCAAAAATCTTCCCGAAATATAACGATCCGAGAATTTAGCGGCAGCCTGGAGAGATTCATTGGTAAATTTTACTCTATGATGAGCTTCATATTTGTCTCTTAGGCCTTCTAAAATTTGGATGGTTTCCGAAACTGTATTCGGTTCGACAAAAATCATCTGGAAACGCCGCGCCAAGGCTGCGTCTTTTTCAATATGCTTGCGGTATTCATCGAGAGTTGTAGCTCCGATACACTGGATTTCTCCTCTGGATAAAGCCGGCTTTAAGATATTCGATGCATCAATAGCTCCTTCTGCCGCGCCGGCTCCAACTAAGGTATGAAGCTCATCGACAAAAATAATCACATCTTTAGAACGTTTGATCTCTTCCATCACAGCTTTTATCCTTTCTTCGAATTGTCCTCTATATTTTGTACCGGCAATCATCAAAGCTAAATCAAGAACAACTATTCTTTTACTCCGCAAAATTTCGGGAACATCGCCTCTGACTACACTCTGGGCTAATCCTTCCACTATTGCAGTTTTTCCTACCCCCGCTTCGCCTAACAATACAGGGTTGTTTTTAGTCCGGCGTGACAAAACCTGTATGACTCTTTCAATCTCGGCTCGACGGCCGATAACCGGATCCAATTCTCCCTCTTTTTGCAATTTGGTAAGGTCTCTCCCAAAAGAATCTAAAGCGGGAGTTTTTGAAACGTTTCTTTTTGCCTGGCTGTGGCTGGTTCCGGCTGCTCCGCCTAAAAGAGAAGAAATCTCACTTTTTGCTTTTCTTATATCCACGCCTAAAGAAAAAAGAACTTGAGAAGCAATACCCTCTTCTTCACGCAGTAAACCCAATAAAATATGCTCTGTGCCGATATAATTATGCCCTAGGCTCCTGGCCTCTTCGGTTGCCAGCTCTAAAGCCTTTTTAGCTCTGGGAGTAAAAGGAATATCGCCTAAAACCGAAGCTGCGGCTCCTGGCGACATCAACTTTTCAATCTCGGCCCTTAGGCGCCCTATATCCATGCCTATATTCTGCAAAACAGCGCAAGCCACGCCTTCACCTTCTCTAATTAAACCTAAGAGAATATGCTCTGTGCCTATATAATCATGATTAAACCTTCTCGCTTCTTCTTTAGCTAAAACTAATACCTTTCTGGCCCGTTCAGTAAATCGATTAAACATCTTACCTCCTCATTGAAAATGAATTTATTTAAGTGTTATTCCTCTATTTTCAATGACACTGAGCCGAATTACTCGGCGAAGTGCCTTATACTTAATGCAATTATTTAGCTAATACTTTCCTATATCTGGTATTTTACGCCTTCTTTTTTAGTTAATTTTTGAAACTCATTCATTATTTTTTTAGCAATTTTACCCGGTTTTCCGTCTCCTATTTTTCTCCCGTCAACTTTAACCACAGGCACAATTTCTGCGGCGGTTCCGGTTAAAAATGATTCATCGCTGATATAAAATTCATGCCGGGTCAAAACATGCTCATGAGTAGGAATTTTGAGCTTTTTAGAAATATCTAAAACAGTGTCTCTGGTTATCCCGCGTAAAGTCCCCATGCATTGAGGCGGCGTAAAAAGTTCGCCTCCTTTAACTACAAATATATTTTCCCCGGTACACTCAGCAACATAACCGAGATGGTCCAGCATTAATCCTTCCTGATGGCCGGAATTTATCGCCTCTATTTTAGCCAAAACATTATTCAAATAGTTTAAAGACTTTATTTGAGGATTTACCGCCTCACATAAATTCCTTACTGTGGGAACAGTTACAATCTCCATCCCTTCTTTATAAAGTTTATTGGGAAAAAGCGATATTTTATCGGCTATAATAACCAGAGTCTGATTGCCTTTGCATTTTCTTGGATCAAGGCCGAGGTCGCCTTCCCCCCTGGATAAAATAATTCTGATATAGGCATCTTTTAATTTATTAGCTTTAACTGTTTCCACTACGGCTTTTTCCATCTCCTCTTTGCTCAAAGGAAGATCAATCATTATCGAATGGGCCGATTCATAAAGACGGTCTATGTGCTCTTTTAGTTTAAAAATTAATTTGTTGTAAGAACGAATCCCTTCGAACACACCATCTCCATAAAGATATCCGTGATCGAAAACCGAAACTTTTGCTTTCGACTTATCGACTAATTTCCCGTTAAGGTATACTTTCATTTTTGCCTCCCTCTTCGATTAAATGTCCGCTTTCGATAAACATTATTTGCTTACCGCTCTCTGCTAACTTTATATTATGAGTTACCAAAATTATCGTTACCTTATCCTCTTTATTTATCTTTTCTAATAATAATTTTATCCTTTCCTGAGACTCATGGTCTAAGTTGCCGGTTGGCTCATCGCATAAAACAATAGAAGGCTTATTTAATAAAGCTCTGGCAATGGCAACTTTTTGCTTCTGCCCTCCGCTTAGCTGGGAAGGATAAGAATTTTTTCTTTCTATTAACCCAAAATATTCTAACAACTGAGCGGCTCTTTGGAAAGAATATTTTTTTTTCATTTTCATCCCTGCCAAAGCAATGTTTTCTAAAATATTCAGCTCTTCAATCAAATAGTAAAATTGAAAAACAAAACCGACAGTTTCATTACGCCAATTAGCTAATTTATTTTCTTTTTGTTTATAAATATTTTTATTTTGATAAAAAACTTCCCCTTCATCCGGAGCCAAAATCCCTCCCAAACTATGCAAAAGAGTAGACTTGCCTGCTCCGGAAGGCCCGACAATCGATAAAAAACCTCCTTTTTCTACAGAAAAATTAATATCTTCAACAGCCCTGATTTGATGATCATGGCTGTGATAACACTTAGTTAAGTTGCGTGCTTCGATTAACTTATTCATAGCGCAGCGCCTCGGTCGGGCAAAGCCGGCAGGCCCTTAATGCCGGCCAGATGCTTGATAAAAAAGATATAAATACCGCCACCAAACTAATAATTAATACTTCCTTTAAATCTACGCTTATGGGAAGATACTCGGTAAAAAAAATCTCTTCCGGAAGCTTGATAAAAGGATACTTTTTTAAAAGGTAACAAGAGCCTAACCCTAAAGCCGCTCCGCTTAAAGCGCCGATTATACCTAAAATCAAACCTTGTAAAGTAAATACAGATAAAATTTTCCGGCTGGTAAAACCGATTGATTTTAAAACCCCTATATCTTTTGTCTTCTCAACCACCTTTACAGTTAAGGTAGCAAAAATATTAAAAGAAGCAATCACAATAATTAAAGTCAAGATTATAAACAAAGCTATTTTTTCTAATCTTAAAGTAGCAAATAGTTCTTGATTTGAGCCGGTCCAGGTCGAAATTGTTACCTCGGGATTATTTTTCGATATTCTTTTAGCCAGCTTATCTGCTTCAAAAGGCTCGGCTATTCTTAATCCTAAAAAAAGATGATAGTTAGGTGAAAGATTTTTTGCCTTTTCTAAATCGGTAACTGCGTAATAATTGTCAACATCATATAAACCGGTTTCGAAATAACCCCTAATCCGGCCTTTTTCTAAAGACAATCTTTTCTTTAAGGGATAAAATTCAATCGAATCATCTAAATAAAATCTTCTCTGCAAGCCCTTGCCGATGAAAAAACCCGAATCCGTAAACTCTTCTTCTATGTACTGGGAAAAGAAATTTTCTCCCCGGTTTTGGCCTAATTCAAAGCCTCTTACCACCAAAGGGATAATTGTATCGTCGAATTTTGCAAAAATTTGAGTTCTTATCGATAAAGAAGCATCTTCTACCTCTTTCTTTTCTTCCATTTTTCCTTTTAAATCAGAAAGAACATCTTCCTCGGCTGAATCCAAAGTAATATGATACCTGAATTTCATTATCCTTTGGATTAAAGACCCGTCTATCCCGTTTACGATCGAAACTGCCACAATCACCGTAGCGACTCCTAAGATAATTCCTGTAACCGACATTATCCCGATAAAGGATAAATGGCGGGCTTGGCCCCGAAAAAGATAACGAAAGGCGAGAAAAATTTCTGTTAACATATTTTATTAAAAACTAAAAGAAACGCTTCTATTTTCTATAACAGGCCTGTTAGACAACAGAACAATCGTCATTTCCTTCCTTTGACTTTAAAAGAGGAAAAAGGATTACGTCCCGAATAGAAGGCTGATTGAGAAGAATCATTACCAATCTATCTATCCCGATACCCAAACCAGTTGCCGGCGGCATGCCGTATTCAAGGCTTTTAATAAAATCCTGATCTAGCTGACTGTTTGAATCTTTATCTTTCTGCTGCTGAATAAACCTTTTTTTCTGCTCGATTGGATCATTTAACTCTGAATAAGCATTGGCAACCTCGATTCCGGCAATAAATAGTTCAAACCTCTCTACTAAATTCGGATTATCTTTTCTTTTTTTTGCCAGAGGAGAGGTCCAGGTAAAAAAATCAGTAATAAAAGCTGGCCTATTTTGTGGATAGTTCTTCTCAATTAACTCTTCGCATAACTTAAGTATCTGGCTTCGTGATAACCCCTCTTTTAGTTTAATTTTTTTACTAATCTTTTCAACAACTTCTTTGTGGCTGTCTTCCGGTCTGATAGCAAACTCTTTTTGAAAAAGCTCTGCTAAAGAAATCCTCTGCCAAGGCGGAGTAAAATCTATTTTTTTGCCTTGGTATTCAAAAATCAGGCCGCCGCAAAACTTTTCCGCTAATTCCGTAAACAAATCTTGGCAGGCCTTCATCATAAATTGATAATCAAAATAAGCGGCGTAAGCTTCCAGCATGGTAAATTCGGGATTATGCCGCCTCGATAGGCCTTCATTACGAAAACTTCTGTTTATCTCAAAAACTTTATCAAATCCTCCCACCAAAAGCCTTTTCAGATAAAGCTCAGGCGCAATTCTCAAATATACCTTATTTGCGGTAGCGTTATGATAAGTTTCAAACGGCCTTCCCGCTGCGCCTCCGGGTATATGATGAAGCATCGGAGTTTCAACTTCAATAAAAGAAAGGGCCTCAAAAAACTTTCGAATTGCCGAAACTATTTCTGCCCTTTTTATAAATACCTCGCGAGCTTGATTGTTTGCGATTAAATCAAGATAACGCTGCCTGTATCTTACCTCTACATCTTTTAAGCCGTGCCATTTTTCCGGCAAAGGCCGGTAAGCTTTTGAGAGCAATTTAATATCGTCGGCAACAATAGTAATTTCTTCTGTCCTGGTCTTAAAGAGGCTGCCTTCTACCCCTACGATATCGCCAATATCTAAATTTTTAAATAAATCGAATTTTTCGCCAAGATTATCTAAACGCGCATAAATTTGAATTTTCCCGCTAAAGTCGCAAAGATGGGCAAAACCTGATTTGCCGTGTTCTCTTTTTGAAATCATCCTTGCCGCAACCGAAACCTTCTTTTTTTCTAAATACTGCTCTACTATCTCCTTAATAGGCAAAGGTTTAGGAAAAGAGGTCTCCTCAAAAGGATTGCCGGGTTTATCTTTGTTTTTGTTAAATTCTTTTTCTTCCATGACTCGCTGATTATATAAAATATATAGGTAACTGTCAACAACAACCGCGAACCTCAAAGAGGGGACGTTTCCCTCTGTTGTAAGGCCTTCATTATAAATAATTTATGGATTAAGCTTTTCCACTTTTATTTTTCCCTCCGGTTGAATCACTATTTTAATATTTTTTAAAAATAAATTATTGTTTTTATGCTCAAATTTACTACTTAATTTTTTTATGTTAAGATCTACAATTTTATCTGTTTTGTTTTCTATTGCAACCAAGCCTGACAACTTTGCATCTTTTAATTTAACTTTCCCCTTAATAGTTAAAAATCTTAAATCAATAGTTGAAGCATGTCCAAAAGCCTTAATGCAATTTTCTAAATCCTGATAAAAAAAATCTAAATCAAATCCGGGCAAATTTCCCGGCTTTAAATTTTCTAATTTAAAATTTTGGCTGTTTAACCTAAAGTGGTCCGAAAAAGCGTAAAACCAAAAATCCCAAGCATATTTTACCGGAGTAAAAAAATTTGTCCGTTCATTTTTATCTATATTTACTATAACTAAAAAATCATCGATACCATACTTTTTTATTAAACTGCCTATTCTTTTATCTGTAGTTGTTTTGATAAAACCGGCTAAATTTAAGAGAGTTGAAGCTAAAGCTCCTTCCAATTGAATATAAGTTTGGTTATTCTGAATTTTTTCATTTTTAATTAAATCAGGAGTAATAATTTTTGAAAATTTCTTAGCTCCGATTAAATCATAGAGTTCTTTTAGAAAAGGAGAGACTACCGAATAGTTAATTAAAGCAATATTGGTATTAAAATACTGCTTGCCAGCTTTACCATAAAGAGATTGATTTCCGCTTTTTAAACCTATCTTTTTAAATAACTCTTCCTGGCCTAAATATTTGGCCTGTGCTAATTCTAAAATCTGCGTTTTCTTCTCGTTGTCTCCGGTTAACTCTAAACCGATTTGCCCGCCTTTTTGATCGATCGGAGTTTTAGTTGAAGTAACCATCAGCAAAGGAATCTTATATTTTGCCATAAATCCCACAATCTTTCGATTGACAAAGTTATTAGGCCCGTCACCGTTATAGATAACTCGGATTAAATTTTTAGGCAAAGCTGCCTTCGCTTCTGCAGCTTGGCCCAAAAGAATAGAACCTAGCTGCCCGTGGCCGCCGGGAGCAACTCGCTTGGCAGTTAAACGATTGCTGTCTTTCTCTATGGTAGGTAAAGATGCCTGCTTAATCATTTTTCCCGAAAGCTCTATCTTTTCTTTAGCCGAAATAAACTCTCGGTAGGTCAATTTATTTTTATCTAAAAAGTTATCGATTCTGTCTTGGAAATATATGGTTTTATCTAAAAAATCATTAATTGAATCGATACTTTCTTCGTTAACCAATTCTTCGATTATAATTTTTTTATAAAAACCGGATTCTTTAATAATTTGTAAGTATTTAATTTCAGTAACGCTCAACCTCTCGGTTGCTTTAATTTTTTCTGCCTGATAATTCAATTCCTTGGTTTCAATTTCAAAATAAAGGTCTCCGCCCTTTGCCCCCAAATGAGGATCCCCTTCTCCTTTTATGTCAGTCCAAATTCGCTTTAAGTATTTGAGGCGGGACAAGGAAGAACCTAGCCCTCCATCCATAGGATTACAGATAAGAACCACTTCTTTGGCAAAATCTTCTAAAGAAAAATCTTTCTTAAGCTGGGAATAATTGACTACCCCAATCTCTCTAGGCCTTTCTGAATCTGTCAAAAGGGCCGAAGGAATAAAATTATGGCCAATTCTTAATTCTTTGGCTTCTTGCCAAAATTTTTGATACAAAGCATATAAGTATAAAATATCATAAAAATCCAGCTGTTTTATATACCGGACTAGCTCTTCGGGAACCTTACCTTGCTTTTCCTCAATAAACTTAATCAGCCCTTTTCTCGACGAGTCAACCATACCCAACTACCATCCTTCCCCACCCCATTCCACCTACGAGGTGGACAAAAATAACCCTTATAAACACACACTATTTTCATTCCACCTCGTAGGTGGAATGAAATTGGTTATTCTAATGCTATTTTCTTAATTTTTTGCACTTCTCTTTGGTCTGAAATCCTGCTTTCTGTAAATTCTTGGTAAGAACTCAAATCAACCTCAAATAAATCATCATATTTACAAATCTTGTCTTCTCTGGCTCCTAAATATTCTTTATATGAAGAAAAATCCCATTCTTCCGGCTTTTCCACTAAATATGCAGTTACTGGATTTAAATGTATGTATCTGGTTAAATGATAAAGTTGGTCATCTGATTCTATTAATATATTTTTAAATCGTCCTTGCCATAAAGGCCCTTTTCTATTTCTAGAAATATTAAAATACCGCGCATAACTATTTTGAACTTTACTCATAAAAATAGATACCCCTTGATCTTGCAACTGTTCTAAAACCAAATGCAGATGAGTAGGCATAATACAATATGCAATTATTTTAACTAAATTTTCCTTATTTCCTAATAAATCGCTGGGTCTACTTACCTTACCTTCTTTATATTTACTTTTTAACTCAAGTGACCTCGATAATTTAATAGATTGATTTTTTATCTGATAATACTTGA
>JAIPHC010000009.1 GCA_021735405.1 Candidatus Omnitrophota bacterium
ATAAAGTCTTTTGCCAATAAAATACGGAGCTAATTCGGAGTTCAACGTCTTATTCGGATGCGCTGTTATTCTCTTATTTGTAGGCCAGAGAATATCTTCGCCTGCGGCAAAGAGCGCATACGAATCCGGTTGGGGCTATTGTTTATTTTTCAATAAGTTTAGCTAAAAGAGCGGCTATACAATAGAAACAGATACAAATAAGCCCGCTTAGAATTATAATGAAGTTTATTAATGAGTTACCCGTCTTATAGCTTGAATAAAGCCCGCTGGCTATCAAAGCCACTCCGAAAAACCAGGGCGAACCCAAAAAGACCATTTTTTCAAATTTACTTAATTTTGACATACTCACCACCTTTAGTTTAAATCCCCTGTTAATTAAATACCCTCTTATTTTAGTTTATCATTATTCCTTTAAGGGCGCAATAGTCTAAGAGGGGACGTTTCCCTCTTACATAACTCTTTGTTGAGTAAGGATTTATGACATGGAATTTTACGCCACTTGTTTTTAAATACGGAAAATGACCATTTATAATTTATTGCTGGAGAAGAGGCGCTAATTAGTTTGGATTTTGAGATATGTATGATATAATTTGTTTTATTTTATAAGGCTGTTTTAACCCTTTTTTGGAGGCGGATTGTGCTTGCAAAACGAATAATACCTTGCTTAGACATTAAAGATAACCGGGTGGTTAAGGGGATAAACTTTATCGACTTAAAAGACGCCGGCGATCCGGTAGAAAATGCAGATATTTACCAAAAGGAAGGAGCTGATGAACTGGTTTTTCTCGATATTACGGCCAGCTTCCAAAAGCGCAAGACCGTTGTTGATTTGGTAAGGAAAGTGTCAAAGGTAGTATTTATGCCTTTTACGGTAGGCGGAGGCATTAATAGCAATGAAGATATAAGAGAAATACTTTTAGCCGGAGCAGATAAGGTGTCTATTAATACCGCAGCGGTAAAACGGCCAAAGATGATAACGGAGGCTTCGAATATTTTTGGAAGTCAATGCATTGTGGTTGCGATAGACGCAAAAAAGAAAGTTACAAGTCACAAGCCACAAGTCACAAGTTGGGAAGTTTATACTCACGGCGGAAGGAATCCAACAGGAATAGATGCTGTTAGTTGGGCAAAGAAGATAGAATCTTTAGGAGCAGGTGAAATACTCTTGACTAGTATGGATTGCGATGGAACAAAAAAAGGGTTTGACCTCCAATTAACAAAAACAATATCTGAAGCTGTCGGTATTCCGGTTATTGCTTCGGGGGGAGCTGGCAGTTTAGCTCATTTTTATGATTTATTTAGAGAAACTAAAGCTACCGCTGCTTTAGCTGCGTCTGTATTCCATTATAGAGAGATTGCTATTAATCAAATTAAAGAAGAATTAAACAAAAAAGGGGTAGAAGTAAGGCTGTAGAATAACCAAAAAAGGAGCGGTTATGAGTGGAGAAAAAGATAATAAATTAAATATATCAGAGCTAAAATTTAACGAGCAGGGCCTTATTCCGGCTATAGTACAGGATAAAAAAACAGGTGATGTATTGATGATAGCTTATATGAACGAAGAGTCGATTAAAATCACTCTTGACGAAGGCCGGACTTGTTTTTATTCGCGTTCACGCCAAAAATTATGGAGAAAAGGAGAAACCAGCGGACATATTCAAAAGGTAAAAAATATTTATTATGATTGCGATAAGGATGCTCTGTTGATTTTAGTCGATCAGGAAGGAGCCGCTTGCCATACTGGCAATTGGAGTTGTTTTTATCGGAAATTGATATGAAGATATGAATACAAAAATTAATCCTAATTTAGATAATTTTGTTAAGCTAGCGAAAAAAAATAACTTAATAGTTTTATCTCATAAATTTTATTCGGATTGGCTTACGCCGATTGCGGCTTATTATAGTTTAAGAGATAAAATAAAAGGCGATAGTTTTTTGCTTGAGTCGGTAGAAGGCCGGGAAAAGGTTTGCCGTTATTCCTTTTTAGGATTTTGCCCCTTGGCAGTTTTTAAAACCGAACAAGACAAAGCTTATCTAAAAACCGGCCAAAAGCTAAAAAAGTTTAAGATAAATAAAGATCCTCTGGCTGAATTAAAAAAGATAATGAGCGGTTATAAGGTTGCTCCTAAGGAAAATTTACGGTTTTTCGGCGGTTTTGTCGGTTATTTTGGTTATGATTTAGTTCGTTTTTATGAACCGATAGGAAAAGAATTAGAGGATAAAATATCTACTTTTGATTCTTATTTGATTTTGCCCAAATATTTAATTATCTTTGATCATTTAAAAAAGCAGATTGAAATTCTTAATTTTGTTTCTATCGATAAAAAAAATAAGTTAAGAAAACTTTACAAAAATGGGTTTGAAAAAATTTTAAAACTGTATCATCAAATGATAAAAATAAAACCTTTACCGGAGTTAAATTTTGCTAAAAAAGCTGTGAGAATAAGGTCGAATTTTAAAAAAACTAATTTTATAAAAGCGGTGAAAAAGGCAAAAAAGCATATAAGAGAAGGAGACATAATCCAGACAGTCCTTTCTCAAAGATTTAGGTGTAATTTTTCTAAAGACCCGTTTTTAGCTTACAGATATTTACGGATATTAAATCCTTCACCCTATATGTTTTATCTTGATTTCGGAAAAATAGAGTTAGCAGGTTCTTCGCCTGAAATGTTGCTGCGGGCCGAAAAGGATGAGTTGATTACTCATCCTATTGCCGGCACCAGGCCTCGCGGCAGAAATGAAGCTGAAGATCAAAAGTTAAAGAAATCTTTATTATTAGACAAAAAAGAAAGAGCCGAACATATAATGTTAGTTGATTTAGCCAGGAATGATTTAGGGAGAGTGGCGAAGGAAACAACAGTAAGTTTGCCGGTGTTTATGAATGTTGAAAAATTTTCTCATGTTATGCATATTGTCAGCGAGGTTAGGGCTAAAATTAAAAAAGGGCAAACTTTGTTTTCCGCATTGAAGAGTTGTTTTCCGGCTGGTACAGTTAGCGGGGCTCCGAAGGTAAGAGCTATGCAGATAATCAATGAGTTAGAGCCGTGCCGGCGAGGAATATATGCGGGTTCAGTGGGATATTTTTCCTTCACAAATAGCTTAGACACCTGTATAATAATCCGCACTATTTTATTTAAAGAAAACAATGCTTATATTCAGGCTGGCGCAGGAATTGTTGCTGATTCTGTACCTGATTCAGAGTATAAAGAAACAATAGGCAAAGCAAAGGCTCAAGTTAAAGCTTTGGAGTTGGCAGAAGGAAATTAAACAAATTGTTTGTTCATTAAAGGAGGAAAAATGATAAGGATAAGATTGAGGCGGCCGGGTAAATCTATTAAAGGAAGAACCCATCAAAAAATAGTGGTAACTGAAAAAAACTGGGCGAGAGAGTCTAAGTTTATTGACCAAGTTGGTTATTATGATCCTGCTAGAGAGTTATTAAAGTTTGATACTGATAAATATAAAGCTTGGGTAGAAAAAGGAGCTCAACCTTCCGAGACTGTGGCTAGTTTGTTTAAGGGGTACGGAAAACCTAAAAAAGAAAAGGTAAAAGTGTCAAGAAAAGCCAAAAAACAAAAAGAAGAAAAAGAAAAGAGCGAAACCTTAGAAGAACCGAAAAAAGAACCTAAGGAAGAACCTAAGGAAGAACCTAAGGAAGAACCTAAGGAAGAACCTAAGGAAGAACCTAAGGAAGAACCTAAGGAAGAACCCAAGGAAGAGCCTAAGGAAGAGCCTAAGGAAGAGCCTAAGGAAGAGCCTAAGGAAGAGCCTAAGGAAGAGCCTAAGGAAGAGCCTAAGGAAGAGCCTAAGGAAGAGCCTAAGGAAGAGCCTAAGGAAGAGCCTAAGAAGGAAGAGGGTAAGCCCGAGACAGAAAATTCTTAAATAAAATTAAAATCATAAAACGGAGGTTGTTATGGAACAAGGCGGAAATGTTTTTTACCAGTTAGTCCCACTTATATTTTTATTTGCAATATTTTATTTTTTGCTGATCAGGCCTCAGAAAAAACAGCAAAAACAACATCAGCAAATGATCGCTAACCTGAAAAAAAATGATCAGGTAGTTACCTCAGGGGGAATCCATGGCACTATCGTTGCCGTTAAAGATAAAACTTTTATGGTTAGGGTAGACGAGGGGACCCGGGTCCAGGTAGATAAAAATACAATTGCATATCTTAAAAAAGAAAAGTAATGATTCGTAAAAGTGATTTAAAACTAAGACTGATTGGTATCATACTTTTGGTCGGGTTGTGCGCCTTTTACATATTTCCTGTTCAGGAAAAGGTTAATTTAGGCCTTGATTTAAAAGGGGGAATGTATGTATTACTTAGGGCCGATACCTCGGAGATAGATCAAGACAAGGTTTCTGAGGCCATTTCTGCTGCGGTTGCAAAATTACGCACCAGAGTAGATACTTTTGGTGTCAAAGAAACTTCGATTTCAGTCCAGGGCAATAAGTCTATTTTAGTAAAAGTGCCGGGATTAGTTGACCGGCAAATTATCGATAAGTTAAAAAAAGTTGGAAAACTCGAATTTAAATTAGTTTCCGAAGATGAAGAAAAGATGGAAAAAGCTCTCAAAGGAGAAGTGCCTTCGGGTTTTCAGCTAAAAGAGTATAAGGGTGAGAAATTTTTGCTGGAAGAAGAGCCGGTTTTGACCGGATCCGATCTTTCTGAAAGTTTTGTCGGGTTTGACACCTACGGCGCTGCCGAGGTAAGGTTGAGGTTTACTTCTCAAGGAGCGGATAAATTTTCACGAGTAACCCGGGAGAATACAGGAAAAATACTGGCTATTACTTTAGATGGAAGCATAAGGAGCATTCCTCGGATTCAAGAGGCCATTCTGGGAGGCCGGGCTCAGATAACTGGTGATTTTTCCGCTGATGAGGCAAGGGCGATTTCGTCGATTTTAAATTCCGGAGCCCTTCCCCTTCCTTTAAAGGTCGAGGAAGAAAGGAGCGTGGGCCCTCTCCTGGGTTCTGATTCAATCCAGAGGGGAATAAAATCAATAGTCTTAGGAGCAGCTTTAGTGGTTGGTTTTGTTCTGATTTACTACCTTTTAGGCGGAGTCATTACAATAGTCTGCCTTCTCCTAGACTTATTGTTTATAATGGCCGGCCTGCGCCTTTTTGGCGCTACTCTGACATTACCGGGTATCGCCGGTATGATTCTTACCTTAGGAATGGCAGTAGACGCTAATGTATTGATTTTTGAAAGAATTCGCGAAGAGTTGCGTTTTGGAAAACCACTTTCTGTTGCGGTACAAATTGGTTTCGATAAAGCAAGGAGAACTATATTTGATGCCAATCTAACCACTTTAATCGCAGCGCTTTTTCTTTTTATCTATGGAACCGGGCCGATCCGCGGATTTGCTACGACACTTTCTTTGGGTATTATTGCCAGTATTTTTACCGCTATTTTTGTGGGGCGGATTATTTTTTCATACTTTCTTGATTTAAAGTTGAAAAAGTTTCCAATGCTTTCTTTTATCCCGAAATCACACATTAATTTTATTAAATTAAAAAATATATGCATGCTTATCTCCCTGGTTATTGTTGTTTTCGGTTTATTTAAATTTTATCAAAAAGGAGAAGCAGCTTATGGGGTTGATTTTACCGGAGGGCAAAACCTTGAATATAAAATAATTCCCAAAACTGAAATTGCTGAAGTTCGGGCTATTTTAGCTGAGGCAGGTTTCTCGGGTATTGCTATTCAGGAATTTAAGGATATTGACGGCGGTATAATCATTAAAAGTAAAGATGATATCGCTGCAGAAGTTAAAGGATTGTTAGATGAAAAATTTGAGAATGTTAAAGAATTAAGAGTTACGACTGTGGGGCCCAGGGTTGGTAAGGTTTTGCAGAGAAAGGCGCTTTTTGCGATTATTTTTTCACTTTTAGGTATTTTAATTTATGTTGCTTATAGGTTTAAACATTTTGATTTTGCTTTTGCGGCTGTAATCGCGGTTTTTCATGATGTTTTGATTAGTTTAGGTATTATGAGTTTAGCAGGTTTTCCGGTTAATTTGCTTACAGTAACCGCTCTTTTAACTATTGCCGGCTACTCAATAAACGATACCATTGTTATCTATGATAGGATTAGAGAAATTTCACCCCGTATGCACAAATCTAGTTTAAGCGAGATAATTAATGCGGCAATCAATAATACGTTATCGCGTTCGGTAATTACGTCATTGACTACGATTTTGGTAGTTTTATCTATCTACCTATTGGGAGGAAAAGCTTTGGCAGGTTTTTCTTTTACGCTTTTAGTCGGAGTGCTTGCTGGCACTTATTCGTCTATATACATTGCTTCTCCTTTGGTTTTATTTTTTCGAAAATCCCACCTTTTGCATAAACATAAATAAGGAAAATTACTAATTACTAATTTCTAATTGATCTAATAAATTCCAATGATTAAATAAAAAATATTTGGATAAAATAATTTTTTTTATTATTGGGGATTGGTTATTAGTTATTTACTATAATTAAAAGATGTTTAATTCATTAAAAATCTATAAACATAAAGTTATTTCCATTGAAGCTGTCTGCCAAAGCCTCAGCAGCCTAAACTATAGCGGTGGCCAAGGGGTGGATGAACCCGGAGACTTTGCCCAAAAAGGCGATACTTTAGAAATTTTTCCGGTTAATTTTTCTCAACCGGTTAGAATTGAATGGGATTTCGATCAAATTTCAAAAATCTACAGCTTTGATAAAAATTTTACTAAAATTCTGGAATATGACTTATTGATTATCGTTGCTCGTTATAAAAAAGCGCGTCATTATGTTTCAGAGGATTATCCGCTCGAGGGAAGTTTGCGGATAAAAGCCGGCGACTATGTGGTTCACACTCATTATGGAATAGGAAAGTTTTTGGGAACAAAAAAAATTAAAGCAAAAGAAAAAGAAGAATATTTTTTTCAAATTGAGTATGCGGATAAGGATAAAATTTATGTCTCTAAAGAAAATGCCCATCTTATACAAAAATATGTAAATTTAGGCATTAAGCACCCGGATTTAACTAAGCTGGGGACAAAGCAGTGGAAAAAAACTATAGAGAAGGTCCAGAAAGGAGTTCATCAATATGCTTTAACAATATTAAAAGTCGAAGCAGAGCGAAAAGTGATCGGAGGTATTAAATACCCCAAAGACAGTAAATGGCAGAAAAAATTTGAACAACAATTCCCTTACCAACTAACCCCAGATCAGAAAAAAGCAGCAGAGACTGTGAAAAACCAGATGCAGTCTTTGCGATGCATGGACCAGTTGTTGTGTGGAGGCGTAGGCTATGGCAAAACAGAAGTAGCTATGCGGGCAGCTTTTCGCGCCGCTGCATCCGGCCGGCAGGTTGCTTTTTTAGTTCCCACAACCATTCTTGCTTATCAGCACTATATTAACCTGCAAAGAAGGATGAAAGATTTTCCTTTATCTGTCGAGATGCTTTCCCGTTTTAGGACTAAATCGCAACAAAAAAATATCATTGAGCGGATTAAAGAAGGCAAGGTTGATATCGTGGTGGGGACTCACCGGCTTTTGTCCGATGATGTTAATTTTAAAGAGTTAGGCTTGTTAGTTATCGACGAAGAGCAAAGATTTGGAGTTAAAGACAAGGTGAAAATAAAATCCCGCCGGGTCGGGATAGATGTTTTAGCTTTGACTGCAACTCCGATTCCCCGTACATTATATATGAGCATGGTCGGGATAAAAGATATTTCTTTGATTCAAACTCCGCCCCGAGAGCGTTTGGCGATAAAGACCAAAGTTTATCCTTTCAATATAAAGATAATTGAAAAATATATAAAAAGAGAGATTGCCCGCCGCGGACAGCTGTTTTTTATCCATAACCGGATTAAAGATATTGCTGCAATAGCCGGAAAGATTAAGAAGAAAATACCGGATTTAAAGATTGGTTTAGCTCACGGCAGGCTTCCGGCCTCCGAGATAGAAGAGGTAATGCTTAAGTTTGTTGATGGAAAAATTGATATTTTGTTTTCAACCGCGATAGTTGAATCCGGCATCGATATTCCTAACGCTAATACGATAATTATAAATAATGCAAATAATTTTGGCCTTGCCGACCTTCACCAATTACGGGGAAGGGTGGGAAGGCGTAAAGTGCAGGCTTATGCTTTGTGCTTGAGGCCGCCTCTGGATAAAATAAAAAGCGAATCAAGGAAAAAGCTTGAATTTATTGAGCAATTTTCTCATTTAGGCGCGGGGTTTGAGTTAGCCAGACGGGACTTAGAATTAAGAGGGGCGGGGAATATATTAGGCAAACAGCAGCATGGTTTTATTTGGATGGTTGGATTTGATTTTTACTGCCGGCTGCTTAAAAAAGAGGTTGATTATTTAAAGGAAGCTTTTAGAATATAGGTAGTCATGAAAGACAAAATTAGTAAGATATTAATATTTTTATTCTTGCTGCCGTTTAGCTTGAATGTTTGCCTCGCTCAAGCTAATCAAATAGTAGCCAAGGTAAATGATGAAATTATTACTACAGACGATCTCAAGAGATATTCGCAAATGCTTTTGAGTAAAAACAACAAAGAACTCCCAGGCCTAAATCAGAAAGATTTTAAAAAAGAAGCCTTAAACCGTTTGGTTGAAGACCGGCTTATATTGCAGCAGGCAAAAAGAGAAGATATTGAAGTTCCGCAGTTTTGGCTGGAAGATAAGATAAAACAATTAGAGTCAGGCTATTCGAACCGAGAATTGTTTTATGATTCCTTAGAAGATCAGGGTTTTAGCTTGTCTTATTTGAAAAAACGCCTGCGGGAAAAGTATTTGATGAAAGAAGTTATTAATCGCAATGTTAGGGCAAAAGTTTCTATTTTACCGGGGCAGATAGAGCAGTTTTATAAAGAAAATAAGCAAGATTTTCAAGCGCCTCCATTAGCTGTTTTTCTTATCGCCAAAGAAAAAGACCGGCAGCAATTAGAAGATATTGCCGAGGTTATCAAAAAAGACGGGATTGAGAAGGCAAAAAAAGAATATGAAAATGAGCTGTCAGAAATCAAGAGTTACCTCAATCAGTTGCAGGAGCCATTAGCTCAAGCTTTAGAGAATCTTGCGGATAATAAATACTCAATAAAAAAAATTGATGATTTATATTATTTAATTTATCGCAGTAAAATTGAACCGGCTCATGCGCTTGAGCTTTCGAAAGTGCAGGATAAGGTTTATAGGTATCTTTGGCAAAGAAGCTTTAGTAAAAAATTCAATCAATGGGTTGATTCCTTAAAGGAAGACGCAACGGTAAAGATCTATCTTCCTTCTACTCCTTAAAATAAATAATTGTTTTTATGAAGAAAAACCGGCCTAAAAATATAGTCATTACCCTAGGTGATCCTTCTGGATGCGGCCCCGAAGTAACCTTCCGGGCGGTTAAGGCTTTGAGTAAAAAAAAAGTTAATTTTTGGGTGGTAGGGGATAAGTATATAGCTGAGCAAATTCCTGAATACCAAAAGGTAAAAAAAAGAATATTTTTTTTAGAAGCTGGAACTAAAAATATAGATAAAATCAAAAGAGGGTTTATTTCGAAATTAACCGGCCAGGCAAGTCTTGTCTATCTAAAAAAAGCATTAAAAACCATAGAAGAGAAAAAGTTTAGCTGCTTAGTTACAGCTCCTGTTTCTAAAGAAGCTATAAGCTTAAGTAAGCCAAAATTCTCCGGGCACACTGAGTTTTTGCGGGATTATTTTAACTCAAAACGAGTAGTAATGATGATGGTTTCTGAAAAAATCAAAACTGTCTTGCTTACCCGCCATATTGATCTTAAAAATGTAGCTGCTTCGATTGATAAAGAGGTTGTATTAGATACTATTAAATTGACTTATTCTTTTTTAAAAAAACAGTTAAATATCGCGAATCCCGTTATTGGTTTAGCATCGATTAATCCGCATGCCGGTATTGACACTTTTATGAAAAAAGAAGAAGAAATTATCAAAAAAGCAGTTGAACAATCGAAAAATTCGGTTTACGGGCCTTATCCGGCAGATTCATTATTTAATAAAAATAATTTAAAAAAATTTGATTGCATAATAGCATCATATCATGATCAAGGCATGATTCCTTTTAAACTTCTTTCTTTCCGGTCAGGCGTAAATTTGACCTTGGGGCTGCCGATTGTGCGGACTTCGCCCGATCATGGAGTTGCATATGATTTGGTAAAACGCAATTCCCAGGCGATATTTAGCAGTTCGATGCAGGCGGCAATCTCTCAGGCTATAAAATTATCTTCATGAGGCAAAATAATTCATTTTCTCAAGTTTTTTTGCAAGACGAATATTATATTAGAAAAACGGCTGCTGCCCTAGATTGTGATGCTAAAACTGTATTAGAGATTGGGGCCGGCTATGGCCAGATTAGCAGGTTGATTTCGGAAAAATCCAAATTTCTTTATTGCGTAGAAATAGATTCAAAATTAGCCGAAGCCCTTAAAATTAATTTCGCTAAAAAGGAGGGCATAAAGGTAATTTCAGCCGATATCAGGGAGATATCACTTTTAAATTTTAAAGAAAAATTGATGATTTTTAGCAATGTTCCTTATCATTTAAGCAGCCAATTAATCAAATATTTAATTTTTTACCGAAAAAAGATTTCTACGAGTTATTTAATTTTGCAGAAAGAATTTGTAGAAAAAATATCTGCTGAACCAGGCAGTAAACTTTATGGTTTTATTACCTGTCTAACTCAATATTATGGCAAGATAAGGCATCTATTCGATATTCCTGCGGGAGCTTTTATTCCTTCGCCTAAAGTAAAGTCATCACTTATCGAACTAAAATTTTACCAGACAACTCCGTTGCAGGCTAAAAACGAGGATTTTTTATTTAACTTTATCAGGATTAGTTTTAAACAAAGAAGAAAAAAGATAGCAACTATAATTAGGCAGCAATTTTCACTTGAAGCCGTGCAGCGGTTGATTAAATCGGGGCTGGATTTAAGCCGGCGCCCGGAACAGCTGCCTTTAAGGGATTTCTGTAAGATTAGCGATTCTTTGGTTGTAAATAATTTTTAATTTTATTTAAAATGGCTGCTTTGTTTTACAAGGGATTGATTTCTGGTATAATTATCGAAAATGAGTAAAAAAATGCTTGCCCACCATCGTCCGAAATGGAAAACCCATATTGGGTTTGTTCTTGCCACCGTAGGGTCTGCCATTGGCCTAGGCAACATCTGGCGTTTTTCTTATCTTTGTTACAAAAACGGAGGCGGAGCCTTTTTGGTTCCTTATATAATCGCTCTTTTTGTTGTCGGAATTCCCTTAATAGTTTTAGAAATTGGCCTGGGGCATAAGATGCGCGGTTCTGCGCCAGCCAGTTTTGCCAGTGTGTCAAAAAAATGGGAATGGTTGGGGTGGTGGCAGATAGTTTTTGTAATGTTTGGTATTGTTCTTTATTATTCGGTAATTATAGCCTGGTGCCTTAACTACTTTTTCTTTTCTTTTGATCTTAGCTGGGGGCCGAATCCCGATAACTTTTTTACAGAAGTATTTTTGATGAATACGGATTCTCCTTTTAGCATTGGAGATGTTAGAACTATCATTCTTTTCTCTTTAGCGGTTGTTTGGTTCCTTAACTGGGTGATTGTTTTTAAAGGGGTTCAAAACGGGCTCGAAAGAGCTAGTAAGGTATTTATGCCCATTCTTTTTATCCTTACCGCAGTTATTATTATTTGGGGCCTAAGATTGGAAGGGGCAGCGGCAGGGGTGGCAGTATATCTAAAGCCGGATTTTTCTCAGATAACCAATATTAAAGTTTGGATGGACGCTTTCAGCCAGATATTTTTTACTTTAAGTTTAGGCTTTGGAATAATGATAGCTTACGCTTCTTATCTGCCTAAAAAAACCCAGATCGTCCGTGACGCATTAATCATAAGCGGTATAAATTGTTTATTTTCGCTTTTAGCAGGAATAGGGGTGTTTGCCGTTTTGGGTTATATGGCAAACACTACCTCTTTGCCTGTTAGCGAAGTTGTTACTGAATCTATCGGGCTTGCCTTTGTGGCTTTTCCTAAAGCGATTAGTCTTTTGCCGGCATTTTCAAATCTTTTTGGAATTTTATTTTTTGGTAGTTTAGTGATTGCCGGGTTGTCTTCATCGATTTCGATTATCGAAGCTTTTGCGTCAGGGATAGTGGATAAGTTTCATTATCCCCATAAGGCTGTTGTATCGGTTTTATGCGTAGCGGGATTCTTAGGGAGTATAATTTTTACGACCCAGGCGGGTATCAATTGGCTGGATATTGCAGATCATTTTTTAACTCAATATGGTTTGATTATCGGCGCCATATTTGAATGTATAGTTATTGGCTGGTTTTTTAAGGTTAATAAGCTAAGAGGCCATATTAATCATTATAGCGGCTGGAAGGTGCCGATTTTTTGGAATTTTTGTATTAAAGTCATCTCTCCTTTAATTTTAATTGCTATACTTATCTCTTCTTTAATCGAGGAGTTTTCTCACAACTATGGAGGTTATTCGCCGGTAGCTATAATTTTAATTGGCCGAGACTGGTTGATTTATAGTTTATTTGCAGCTTTAATTATTGCTTTTCAGCCTTGGCGCCTAGACCCGCGCCAAAGAATGCTTATTCATGAAAAAGAAGAAGATAAAAAAGTTTCTTGATTTAAAAAGCTGTCTTTACTTTTTAGCTTTTTTAATTTTAGCTTCACTGGTTTTTTTTACCTCAGTTAAAATAAATGAAAAGTTAATTTTAAAAAAGATAGAAAAGCAGGTTAGCTATTATAAAACTGATTTTTCGGGAGAATGCTCAATAATAATACAAAAGCCGGAGGGGTTAGGTTTTAAGTTTGCGTATAAACCGGATCAAAAAATTCCGGCAGCAAGTTTAATTAAATTGCCGATTTTGGCGGCTGCTCTTCGGGCAATTGAGGACGGCCGGTTTCAGTTTAACCAAAAAGTCGTGGTTGGAGCTGCTGATATTGCCGGTGGTTCAGGTATCTTTAAAAGGGTTGATTTACCGTTAGGGTTAACTTTTAAAGAATTACTTTCATTTATGATTATAATTAGTGACAATAGCGCCACCAACAAAGTTATAGATTTATTGGGAAAGGATTATATAAATAAAATTTTTTTGTCTCTCGGTTTAAAGAATACAAGTTTAGAAAGAAAAATGATGGATTTTTCAAGCAGAAGGAAAGGGTTTGAAAACTATACATCAAGCCGGGATATTGTAAAAGTTTTGAAAATGATTTATAATAATCAATTGATTGATAGAAAGTTTTCTTTGTTTGCCAGAAATTTGTTATCGCGTCAGCAGTATAATGACCGGATTGCTTTTCTTTTGCCTAAAGGCATCGAGGTTGCTCACAAAACCGGTCTTGAAAAAGGTGTTGTTCATGATGCTGGTATTGTTTACGGAGAAAAGAATGATTTTATCATTTGTGTCTTAACCAAAAATGTAAAAAATTATAAAAAAGCAAAAGAGTTTATTGCGGAAATCTCTAAGATGTCTTATAATCTATTAAATTAAATATTTACAAAATGTTTGCCTTAAGTAATTTTTTAGTAGCATTAGCTAATGTATTTAACATAGTTTTTACCATTGCTTGGTGGTTGATTTTAATCCGGGCTTTAATCAGCTGGGTAAATCCCGACCCTTACAACCCTATCGTCCAGTTTCTTTACAAGACAACCGAGCCTATACTGTATCCGATTCGCAGAATTCTGCCGCAAGGTTTAAGGTTTGGAATAGATATTTCACCGATTATTGCTTTTCTTTTAATAGTATTTCTTAAATCTTTTTTAGTCCAAACGCTTTACCAGCTAGCCGCTAGCCTAAGGTAGCTGAGGTTTTATTATCTTAGATTGGTAGTTTGTTTTTGCATTTTTCATGATAAAATAACAGTTTAAAAATTAGTAAAAATAAGGGGGAGCAGTTATGGCAGTTTCAAGTATTCTACGCAAGGATTGTTGTATTTTAGAGCTTAAGGGCAAAAATAAAAAGGATGTGGTTTGTGAAATTGGGGAAGAACTAAATAAAACTAAAAAAATTAAAAACTACCAGCAATTTATAAGCGATGTCTTAAAAAGAGAAAAACTTGGGTCGACTGGTATTGGCAATAAAATTGCTATACCCCATGCAAGAACCGATTCTGTTAAAGATATAGTTATTGGTTTTGGCAAAACCAAAGCCGGTATAGATTTTAAAGCTTTAGACGGAGAAAAGGTAAATTTAATTTTTTTAATGGGCGCAAATCCAAAACAATTGAATCTCTATCTTCGAATTTTAGCAGAGATATCTAAGCTTTTGATGAACGAGGGTTTTCGTCAATCCCTATTAGAGGCAAAAGATGCTGATAAAATAATTAATACTATTAAACATTTCGAAAGTAATTTGAAATAGAAAAATGAGGTGAGCATATGAAAGTTAAAGAAGCAATGCGGAGAAATGTAGTAAAGGTAACCCCTTCGACCTCGCTCAAGGCCCTTTTTGATATGTTTTCTGATTTTCATTCTTTTCCTTTGCTCCCGGTGGTTGATTCAGACAATACTATTGTTGGTATGGTCAATTCTGAAAATTTGCTCGATATCCTTCGGCCGCGTCAGACGAAAATGTTTCGCAATATTCCTTTTGTGGACATAAAAGAGGAAGCGTTTGATCTGGAGTATTCTCCTTCATTAGGCCAGTTGATTATAGTAGATGATATTATGGACCGGGTTTATGATTCGGTCGATGAGTCGAATTCCTTAAGCGAGGCATACCGGATAATGAAGGATTTAGAAAAAGACAGGTTGGCCGTAGTTAATTCTCAAAAACAGTTAGTGGGAATTTTAGGAATTTTTGACGTGATTAAGGCAATGTTTAAACAAAAGGGCATTGTTTAGTTTTTCACCCCGATAAAAAGAGTTGTCTATGTTTAATGATCCAATCTTAAGTTTAGCGGTAATATTTATTGTAGGGTTTTTTCTTTCAAAAATTGTTTCAAAATTGAAAGTTCCTACGATAACAACTTATGTATTATTGGGTATTGTGCTCTCTCCTAATTTATTAGGAGTAATTTCTCCAAGAATACTTAATGCTTCGGATATTTTCTCTAACGTGGTGCTGGGCATAATTGCGTTTAGCTTAGGTAAAAGCCTTTCTTTTGATATTTTCAAACAAATCGGCAAACCGGTAATAGTAATTTCTTTAACCGCGTCATTGATCCCCTGGGTTTTGGTTGCGTCTTTTCTCTGGATTGTGTTTAATCAGCCTTTTGCCGTCGCTTTAGTTTTCGGCGCTATTGCCGCAGCTACAGATCCGGCTACTACTGTCGCTGTTACTCAAGAATACAGAAGCAAGGGGGGCTTTACCGATACCTTGCTGGGGATTGTAGCGGTAGACGATCTATGGGCGTTGATTATTTTCGGTTTTTCTTTTGCTCTTGCCCAGGCTTCATCAATTCAGTCGGTAAACTCTTTTCCGGTTTTTAAGGAGTTGCTTATTGCTTTAATCGAAATTGGCGGGTCTTTATTAATCGGGGTTCTGGTAGCATTAATTTTTAACTTTTTTTTACGTTTTGTCCGCAATGCCCGCGATCGGCTGATTTATACTTTAGGGTTTTTATTTTTAGCAGTTGGTTTAGCGATAGTTTTTAAAATGTCTATACTTTTAGCTTGTATGTTTTTTGGCGCTTTTTTTGTTAATGCCAATCAGGCTAGTAGCTATATATTTGAAACTGTAAACGATATAACTCCGCCTCTATATTTGATTTTTTTTGTTTTAGCCGGAGCCCAGCTAAAACTCGATGTATTTATTGCAACTATATCTTTAATTGCAGCTATTTTTATTTTGAGGATTTTAGGCAAAATAGTCGGAAGTTTTTTTGGCGCTAAACTTACAAGGTCGCCTGCAAATATTCAAAAATATATGGGGATGGCTTTACTGCCCCAGGCCGGGGTGGCATTAGGATGCGCTTTGGTGGTAAAGCATCATTTAAATAGCAGCTGGGGTGATTTAATTTTAACCGCAACTGTTGGTACTACCGTCTTTTTTGAGTTACTCGGGCCGTTAACCACCAAGCTTTCTTTAGTAAAAGCAGAAAATATTACAGAGGAAATATGAAAATATCAAAGCACGAAAGAAAAGGTGTATTAGCGTTTGTCTTAGCCGGAGGAAGAGGCGAGAGGCTTTATCCTTTGACCGCAGAAAGAAGTAAGCCCTCTGTTCCTTTTGGGGGAAAATATAGAATTATTGATTTTACTTTAAGCAATTTACTCAATTCAGGAATTTTTGCAATATATATACTGGTTCAGTATAAATCCCAATCATTGATTGAGCATGTAAGGACTAGTTGGCTTAAGGCTGGTTTTCTTCCCGAGCATTTTGTTACGGTTGTCCCGCCGCAGATGCGCCGCAAGGAAAGGGAAGAATGGTATAAAGGCACAGTTGATTCAATTTATCAGAATATCAATTTAATTTATGATTTTAAACCAAATTTTGTTGTTGTATTTGGCGGAGACCATATTTTTCGCATGAATATTAAAAAAATGATTGATTTTCATATCGCCAAAAAATCAAATCTTACTATTTCCGCAATTCCTGTAAAAGCCGATGAAGCGTCTCAGTTTGGCGTGCTTGATACCGATAGTGATTTTAAAGTTAAAGGTTTTGTGGAGAAACCTAATTTTTCCGGCAAAAATAAGATTTTAGCTTCAATGGGAAATTATATTTTTGATACGGACTTTTTTCTTCAAATTCTTGAAAAACAAATCCGAAAAGGGGGGATTGAAGATTTTGGCAAAGATATGATGCCGTATTTGGTAAGAAAAAAAGCAAGAGTTTTTGCCTATGATTTTTCTCAAAATCAAATTCCTTTATTAAAGCCTCACGAATCTAAATATTACTGGCGGGATGTGGGTACGATAAAGTCTTATTGGCAAGCTAATATGGAATTATTAGGAGGAAGCTCTGTTTTGGATTTAAATAATTCAAGCTGGCCTATCTATGCTTCTCATTTTGATGCTGCGCCGGCGACTATTTTTAATAGTAAATTTGAAAATTCATTGATTTGTGAAGGGAGTAAAATATCCGGAGCTAAAATAAAAAATTCAATTATTGGCAGATCGGTTTCTATCGAAAAAGGTTGCAGGATAGAGGATTCAATAATTATGGATTTTAGTATAATCGGAAGCTCGACTTATATTAAAAAGGCTATAGTCGACCGTTTTAACTTTATCCCAAAATCTACTAAAATCGGTTATTCTCCCCGAGAAGACGCCCGCCATTATACCGTTGATCAATCTGGAATTGTTGTTGTCCCCCGGGGTTCTCACCAGCTTTAATTTAGTTTATTAAGTTTTATAAAGATGTTTTATTTTGATTTTTAATGGCAGGATGATATAATTTTATAGAAAATAGAAGGTATTATGGAAAATCAAACAACTAATTTAGCAAAAGAGGTGTCGGGGTTAATTGAACAAAAAAATTATGGGAAAATAAAAAGAATCCTGCCTTCCCATCCCGAAGATATTGCTTATTTAATATCAGAACTTAATTTTTCACCCCATAAGCTTTTTGTCTTCAGGTTAGTGCCTTATGAAAAGGCGGTTGATGTTTTTAAGCATTTATCCACAGAAGAGGAAGAACAGATATTAACCGGTTTAAACTCAAAAGAAATAACCGATATCCTCAACCAGATGTCCCCCGATGACCGCACTGAGTTGTTTGACGAACTTCCTGCCGAATTAGCTAAAAAATTTATAAATTTCTTATCCCCGCAAAAGCGGCAAATTGCTATCGAGCTCCTTAATTACCCGCATGATTCAGTTGGCAGGTTGATTACTCCCGATTTTGTCCAGCTTTTTGAAGGGATGTCGGTTGGAGATGCTTTGGCTCATGTCAGAAGAGTTGGTTTGCGCAAAGAAACTGTCTATCATTGTTATGTTTTAGACAATACTAAAAGGTTGATCGGCATTGTTTCGTTAAAAAAAATAGTTTTAGCGACGCCGAATACAAAAATTAGCCAGATTATGTCTAAAGATGTTATTTCTGTTTCCGCATCTACCGATAAGGAAGAGGCTGCCGATGTGTTTAAACGATATGATTTAATAGTTTTACCGGTTCTTGATAACAATAACAAGCTTTTAGGTATTGTAACTTTTGATGATTTGGTAGATGTTTTAGAAGAAGAGACTACCGAAGATTTTGAAAAGGCTGCTGCTGTACTGCCGGTGGATAAGCCTTATATGAATGCTAATTTTTTTGAGTTAATTTGGAAGAGAAGTTTTTGGCTTATTGTTTTGGTTGTCTTGGAATCTACTTCGAGTTTAGTTATAAAAAGCTACGGGCCCTTAATACAAAAATGGATAGCTTTAACCTTTTTTCTTCCGGTTTTAATCGCAACCGGAGGAAATGCTGGTATACAATCTGCGATGATAGTTATCAGAGGGTTAACTGTCAAAAATATTAGCGTAAAGGATTTCTTTAAAGTTGTTTTCAGAGAATCGCTTTTAGGCCTTTCTATCGGCTTGATTCTGGCTTTGGTCGGAATTATCCGGGTTATACTGCAGGAGGGGGGCCAGTGGGCCTTAAGCATATCAGTAGGAGTCTCTATGGGGGTTACGGTTTTGTTCTCTGCGATGATTGGCGCGGCTTTACCGATGATTTTTCGAAGATTTAAGGTGGACCCGGCTCTTATGAGCGGCCCAATGATTACCACAATCGTTGATGTCTGTGGAGTTTTTATTTATTTTCAAATCGCTGCTTTAATCTTAGGCCTATAATGGAAAAATGAATAATTTCAATAATATAAGAAATCAACCAATTGGTGTTTTTGATTCCGGCATTGGAGGTTTGACTGTTTTAGCTGAAATTGAAAGATTAATGCCGGGTGAAAATATTATTTATTTTGGTGATACCGCCAGGGTGCCTTATGGCAATAAAACAAGCGCGACTGTAAAAAAATTTAGCGTTGAAAATGTATTGTTTTTATTAGAAGAACGGGTTAAGATGGTTGTGGTTGCCTGTAATACCTCATCGGCCCTAGCTCTTGATTATCTTAATAATATTTTTCGTATACCAATTATCGGTGTTATTGAATCCGGAGTAAACAAGGCATTAGCGGTGACTTCTGGAAAAATAGGAATAATCGGCACAAAAGCAACTATTGAAAGCCGGGCTTATCAGAGAAATATTGCTAAAAAAAATAAAAAAATTAAAATTTTTTCAAAGAGCTGCCCCTTATTTGTCCCTTTGGTAGAAGAGGGGTTGGTAAACGGAGAAATTACGAAAAAAACAATTCAAATGTATTTAGAAAGTTTTAAAAAGAAAAAAATAGATACGATAATTTTGGGTTGTACTCATTATCCTTTGTTAAAAGAAGAAATTGCTAAATACCTGCAAAAAGTTAATATAGTTGATTCGGCTCAAGAGGTAGCAAGCCATGCCAAAGATGTTTTAGGGCATTTTAAATTAATTAGCGGCAAGAAGGCCAAAGGGAATAATAAATTTTGTATAAGCGATGAACCAAAAAATTTTACTAATTTTGCGAAATTATTTTTAAAAAGAAATATACCGGAGCCAAAGATTGTAAATGTATAAAGTAAAAATAATAAAAAGTTTTAGTTCCGCTCATTACTTAGCTGAGTATAAAGGTAGCTGTGAATCTTTACACGGCCATAACTGGAAGGTAGAGGTAGTGGTTTTATCGGAAAAACTTAATAATTTGGGAATGGTCATTGATTTTCGAAAATTAAAAGAAGCAACCAGTTTAGCTATCAAGGGCCTAGACCATAAGTGCTTAAACGATTTAGATTATTTTAAAGCCAATACACCTAGTTCGGAAAATATTGCTCAATATATTTATAATGAGGTAAGCCAAAAAATACCTGAGAATTGCCAATTGGATGAAGTTAGAGTGTGGGAGACCGACAATTCTTGCGCTAGTTATTCCAAATAGATAAATAATTAGTTATATGCTATGGACAAGAAAGCGATTATTCTTCTTTCCGGAGGCTTAGATTCGGCAACAACTTTATTTTTAGCTAAAAACCGCGGATTTTCACTAAACGCTTTAGTGTTTGATTACGGGCAAAAGCATAAAAAAGAAGTTAAATTCGCAGAAAAACTGGCAAAACTTACTAAGACCGAGTATACAATTATAAAAGTTAGACTACCTTGGTCTAGGTCAAGCTTAACTGGCAGCGCTGAAAGTTTTCCGAAAAGATTATCAAAAAGCGTACCTTCTACCTATGTTTCCGGCAGGAATATAATTTTTTTAAGTTATGCAGCCTCTTATGCCGAAAGTATAGGCGCAAGCGCAATATTCATTGGAGCTCATACTGAGGATTACTCCGGTTATCCGGATTGCCGAAAGGGTTTTTTGGAAAGTTTTAACCGGGCGGTTAATTTGGGCATAGCGGATAAAAGAATTAAGTTTCATTATCCGTTAATAGACAAGAACAAAAAAGAGATAATTCAGTTGGGCTTAAAGATGGAGGTGCCTTTTGAGTTTACTTGGTCTTGTTATAAAGGCAAAAAGCTGCCTTGCAAGCAGTGTGATAGCTGCCGGTTTCGAATTAATGCCTTTAAGGAGCTGGGTCTAGAAGACCCTTTATTAAAGAAATGACAATCAAGAAAAGGTTTTTTCTTATTAGCTTAATCTTTTTCTTCCATCTCTATGCAGGAGTTTATGCGTCTGATAAAATAAAGATAATCGAAAAAACTATAGATGGATTCAAAAATATAAAATCTTTCTATTTTACCAAAAAAACAACCACCGGTTCTTT
Source organism: Candidatus Omnitrophota bacterium (assembly GCA_021735405.1). Classification (GTDB taxonomy): domain Bacteria; phylum Omnitrophota; class Gorgyraeia; order Duberdicusellales; family 4484-171; genus PXAH01. Next base: position 20,727 of record JAIPHC010000009.1, read on the forward strand.
TTCGGTTGCTGAAACAAGAGGCGCGCTTGACTATTTTAACCAAAAAATGGAGTCAATTACCCAAGTCGATAGCCAGCTAATAGAGAAGGTTTGCAGCAAGGGCTCAGAAGTTTATATTTATGAGGGTATTACCGGCCAATGGTTTAGGTTAAGCAAAAAAGATTATTATTTTGATCAAGGGTTTAATAAGGAGAAATTCTTTTTATTTTTTAAGGAAGCGGCGCAAAATAACGGTTTTGCTTTATTGGTTTCAGAAAAAGAAGGCAGCGGTAAAGATAATTTTTTTGTCATAGAAAGCCGCATTGAAGATAAAAGAAAAGCTAAAAAATACATACTGGATAATTTAGATATTATCTTCGGCAGGAATTTTAATAACGCTCTCAAGAATGATCTAAATTTATTGGATGATTATTTAACTCTTTATACAACTGATTTTTTAAATATTATTTGGGTTGCAAAGAAAAATTTTCTTCCTAAAAAAAAGGTCAAAATATATCATCAGCCGGTGGGTTCCGGCGATTCTCTGCGGATAGAGGAAAATATAAATTATTTTGATTTTAATAAAGAAGTTAAGTTAGAATTACCTGAAGCAGCCAAAGCGGCTCCAACTATGCCGAGGTTGCTAAAATGAATATAGCAAAAATAGGCGAAATATTTAAATCCTACCAGGGCGAGGGGCCGTGGCAGGGGAAAAAACAGGTTTTTTTGCGCTTTTTTGGTTGTAATTTAAGTTGTAAATTTTGCGACACAAAACAAAACTTTTATCGATTAATGACGGTGCCTCAGGTTAGAGAAGAGATAAATAGTTTGGGAGAATTCCACTCAATATCTTTAACTGGAGGAGAGCCATTGTTGCAGGCGGATTTTATAAATGATTTTTTAAAGAAGGTAAAAAAAAACGGAAAAATTATCTATCTCGAGACAAACGGTATCTTGTATCGAAATTTAGCTAAAATTATTAATTTTGTTGATATGGTTTCAATTGATTTTAAGCTTCCTTCATCGACCGGAGTGCCTCCCTTATGGGGGCTGCATCAAAGATTTGTTAAGGCTGTTGGAGATGTTGATGCCTTCATAAAAGTTGTTGTCGGGAAAAATACCACCATTGAGGACCTGGATAAAACACTAGCCATTATTAAAAAAAACCGGCCCGGCTTGCTCTTAGTTTTGCAGCCGGAAAACCCTTATGAAGATTTACTGAAAGAAAAGTTATCTATTTTTAAAAAAAGATCCAGAAAAAATTCTGTTTCTGCTGAAGTTATTTCTCAATTGCATAAAAAAATAGGAATAAGATGAATAAAAAGCAAAAAGAACTTAGAGAAAAAATAAAAAAACTAGTAAAGGAAGCTAATTTTTCTTTACGGGTTGACTTAAAAAAATTGATTTCCGACGCTTTTTCGAGAGAAACAAAAAAAATGCCCCGGCAAGCCTTAGGTTGGATTTTGGACAATGCTGAAACTGCAAAAAAAAATAAAGTTGCTCTTTGCCAGGATACAGGTTTGCCAATAGTCTTTATTGAAGCAGGCAGGAAGCAAGAAATAGATTCATCTTTAATTAATACAATTAAGAAAGAAGTTAGCAGAGGTTATAAAGATAATTATTTACGCCGCTCAATAGTAGATCCGCTGCTGCGGCGGAAGCCAAAATATCAGGGAGTTATAAGCCATTTACAGTTTTTGCCTAAAGTTAAGGGAATAAGAATTACTCTTTTTCCTAAAGGTTTTGGAAGTGAAAACAAAACACAACTTAAGATGTTTAACCCCACAGCTAATATTAACCAGATAGAAGATTTTATCGTTGATGCTGTTAAAAAAGCCGGCCCCGAAAGCTGCCCTCCCTTTTTTGTGGGAGTTGGTATCGGGGGGACTTCTGATCAGGCTCTTTTTTTAGCAAAAAAAGCATTAATAAATAGAGTTGATTTAGTAAATCCGGATAAATATTTAAATACTTTAGAAAAAAGAATACTAAAGAAAATAAATAAATTAAAGATTGGCCCTATGGGCTTTGGAGGTAAATTTACTGCTTTGGCAGTAAAAATTAAAAAATGCCCCACTCATATCGCAGGTTTGCCGGTAGGGGTAAATATAAGTTGCCATGCCTTAAGGAGCGCTAGTACGGTGATTAAGCTATAGGGTAAAAAATAACGGCGGTATAAAATGAGTAAAATAAAAAAGATAAGTAATCTTTTAGATAAAAAAGTAATTAAAAAATTAAAACCGGGAGAAGAGATTCTATTTTCCGGTAAATTTTATACAGCTAGAGATCAAGCTCATCAAAAAATTAAAGAGATAATCAAACAGGAAAAGAAGCTGCCTTTTAACCCGGAAGGGAAGGTTGTTTATTATTGCGGCCCTACCGATACTCCTTTGGGAAAATCTATTGGTTCCTGCGGACCGACTACTTCAAGCCGAATGGACTTATTCATCGAACCCTTGCTTAAAAGAGGCCTTCTTGCCATGGTTGGAAAAGGGCGGAGAAGCCCGGCGGCAAAGGCTTTAATTAAAAAATATGGTGCTGTTTATTTTTTAGCGCCATCGGGGTGTGGGGCAATGCTTTCTCAGTTTGTTTTATCAAAAAAACTTATTTGTTTCCCAGAGCTGGGCCCGGAAGCCATATATCAGCTAAAGGTAGAAAATTTTCCTTTAATTGTAGGAGTTGATTCGGCCGGGAGAAGTATTTATAAATAAAAAAAAGAAGGAGAAGAGTATGATCAGAAAAAACCGTAAAGCGGATCAGCTAAGAAATATAAAAGTTGAAAGAAAATTTATAAAATATGCGCAAGGGTCTTGTTTAATTCAGAAAGGCAACACAAAAGTTATTTGCGCGGCAAGCCTTGAGAAGAAAGTGCCTTTTTTCTTAAAAGGCACAAATTCAGGCTGGATAAAGGCTGAGTACAGGATGCTTCCGGCTTCTACAGAAAACAGAATTCCCCGCGACAGAATATCCGGCCGGACTATGGAAATCCAAAGGCTTATAGGCCGGTCTTTAAGGAGCGCGGTTAATTTGGATCAGCTTGGGGAAAAAACTATCCGGGTTGATTGCGATGTTATCCAGGCCGATGGAGGCACCAGGACAACTTCTATAGTCGGAGGGTTTATCGCTTTAGTAGATTGCCTGGCTTACCTCTATAAAAGACAAGATATCAACCAGATGCCAATCAAATATCTTTTGGCCGCAACCAGTGTTGGTTTATGTAAGGGAGAGCATCTATTAGATTTAGATTATAGCGAAGATTCACAAGCCGAGGTAGATATGAATGTGGTTATGAATTCAAAAAATGACTTTATCGAAATTCAAGGTACCGGAGAAAATAGCACCTTTTCTCAAAAAGATTTAGATACTTTGCTGCAGTTAGCTAAAAAAGGTATAAGGGAAATAATAGGCTTTCAAAAAAATCTATTTAAAGACAATATTCAACTATATCTTAAATAATTAATTTGAAAATGCGTTTAATTATTGCAACTAAAAATAAATCAAAGATGAAAGAAATAAAAAATATTTTATCAAATATTTCTTTTGAGATAGTTTCACTTAATGATCTATCAGAAGAGTTTGAGATAGATGAAGATGGAAATACTTTTTATGAAAACGCAAAAAAGAAGGCTTTAACTGTTTCTCAGGTCTATAGTGATGACTATGTAGTTGGTGAAGACTCAGGGCTTTGCGTCCAGCATCTTCAAGGAGCGCCGGGAATCTATTCAAAGCGTTATAGTGGTAAAGATGCGACTGATTTTAAAAATAATCTTAAATTACTTAACCAGCTAAAAGAAGTACCTTCTGAAAATCGGGCCGCAAAATTTATTTGTTCGCTTGTTTTAGCAAAAAAAAGCAAAGAGATAGCCCGGTTTCAATCTGAACTAAAGGGATTGATTCATAATAAATTAGAGGGAGCCAATGGATTTGGCTATGATCCTTTATTTTTTTTACCAAAATTTAATAAAACCACAGCTCAATTAAAATCGAAGCAAAAAAATGAAATAAGCCATAGATTTAAAGCTTTTATGAAGTTGAAGGAATTTTTAAAGAATTGCAATCATTAATATAACAACTCTGAAAAAACTAGTTTTTATCTGTCATTGCGAGAAGCCCTTCGACAACGCTTCAGGATAAACTCCGCGACGAAGCAATCTATCCATGGTGTTATCTTGAGCCCGGCTTCTATTGTCATCCTGAGGAGCGTAGCGACGAAGGATCTCAGCAACGGTTTTATATTCTTCGGCTTTGCCCAGAATGACGGAAGTGGTTTTAAGAGAAAACATTTGACATTTTGCCGATTAGCGATTATTTTAGTAGATTATGCCACAAAAAAGAAAAAGAAAAATTAGATGGCGCAGAAGGAAGAAGAAACATAAAGGCACTAAGCCGAATCTTGGCTAACTTGAGCTGCCGTTTTAATTAATTTCCTTAATAAGCGATGAAAATATTTAACAAGGTACGCGAAGACATTAAAAATGCTTTTCGTGAAGATCCGGCTGCGCGGACTGTCGTTGAGGTAGTTTTTTGCTATCCGGGCCTTCATGCGCTTTGGCTGCATCGTGTTTCCCACTGGATATGGGAAAAAGATTTTAAGACATTGGCGCGATTAATATCTCATTTGGGAAGATTTTTTACGGGGATAGAGATCCACCCTGGTGCCAAAATCGGCAAACGGTTTTTTATTGATCACGGAATGGGGGTGGTTATAGGCGAGACTGCTGAGATTGGCGATGATGTTTTGGTTTACCAGGGAGTTGTCTTAGGCGGGGTTTCGGGAAAGAGAACCAAGCGGCATCCTACGATTGGTAATCAGGTGGTTATCGGGGCAGGCGCTACGCTTCTTGGCCCGATAAAAGTAGGTAATAAGGCTCGAATTGGAGCCGGTTCTGTTGTGATAAAAGATGTTCCTCAGGAAGCTACGGTTGTCGGAGTACCGGGACGGTCAGTTTTGCCTTCGCCAAGGAAAAAAGTTAGCGGGGTGGAGCTGGATCATAATAAACTTCCCGATCCGGTAATTGAAGTATTACATAGATTAGAAAAAAGAATCAAAAAGTTAGAGGAGAAATAGGATGAGGGTTTTAGTGACTGGCGCAGCGGGGTTTATCGGTTCAAATGTCGTAAAATATTTAGAATCAAAATCGATAGATACTGTTTCATTCGATAATTTTTCTCACAGCAATTATTATAATATTTTAAATACTAAGGGTGAAGTCGTTTGTGGGGATGTTACCGATAAAAATTTTTATAAAAACATTCCGGAAGTGGATGCAGTGATTCACCAAGCAGCAATTACCGATACCACCTTAGCCGATGACGCAAAAATGGTAGAGGTAAATTATAACGGGTTTCTTAATGTTTTTAATTTTTGTGTTAAAAAAAATATTCCTTTGGTTTATGCATCAAGCGCGGGAGTTTATGGGAAAACGGACAAGAAGATGTCTGAAGAGGAGAAAGTAATTCCGCATAATACTTATGCTTATTCAAAATATCTCTGCGATTGTTGGAGTAAAAAATACGTTAAGGCTAATAAAACTCCGCCGATTATCGGTTTGAGGTATTTTAATGTTTATGGGCCGCAAGAAAGTCATAAAAAAAAGGCATCTAGTATGATTTATCAATTATACAATCAGATGGTTCAAGGCCAGAGGCCGCGCATCTTTAAATTTGGAGAACAAAAAAGAGATTTTATTTATGTTAAAGACATAGCCAGGGTTACGGCTGAAGCTGTTAATTTAGAAAAATCAGTTATTTCAAATGTTGGGACCGGACAGCCGAGAAGCTTCAATGATATTATTGCTATTTTAAATAAATTACTTGGGAAGAAACTTGAGCCAGACTATATTGACAATCCCTATCAGAAGGTATATCAAGATTACACCGAAGCCGATATTACAACACTAACCCAGGTTTTAGGAGCAAAAACCGAATATTCATTAGAAGAAGGCATTCGGGATTATCTAAAAAATTATCTTTTTTGTAACCAACAATAAAGTATTTTAAAAAAATAACTTGACAAAGAAGTGAATATATTGTACAAATAGTTTTGCCTAGAAACGGAATGGGGTCAACCTTCATACAAAATAATAAATAAAAAGGCAAAAGACGAAAGTTTTTTGTCTTTTTTGTTCTATGAAAAAATAGCCTTTGGAGGGTTTGATCCTGGCTCAGAGTGAACGCTGGCGGCGTGGATTAGGCATGCAAGTCGAGCGATCGAGATTTTGAAGCAATTGAAGTCTTCGGACTGATTTTGTGGATTTATCTTAGATAGCGGCAAACGGGTGAGTAACACGTGGGTAATCTACCCTAGAGAGGAGGATAGCTTCGAGAAATCGGAGGTAATACTCTATACAGTTTCGGCATTAATTTGTTGAAATAAAAGATGGCTTAGGACTTCGGTCCGCTGTCACTTTAGGAGGGGCCCGCGGCCTATCAGGTAGTTGGTGGGGTAATAGCCTACCAAGCCAGAGACGGGTAGCTGGCATTAGCGTGTGGTCAGCCACATCGGGACTGAGACACTGCCCGGACTCCTACGGGAGGCTGCAGTCGAGAATCTTTCCCAATGGGCGAAAGCCTGAGGATGCGAC
>JAIPHC010000010.1 GCA_021735405.1 Candidatus Omnitrophota bacterium
ATCTGCCGCAGCATTTTTTATATTTTTTGCCTGAACCGCAAGGGCAGGGATCATTTCTGCCTACTTTTTGAGAAGCTGCCTTGGGAACGCTGGTTTTCTTTTTGGCAGGCTCTTTTTTTCTTAAAGGCGAGTATTTGGAATGAACAAAATTCTTTTGATCTTCTTTAAAAACTTCGCGTTTTTGTTCAGGCCTGATTTTTGCCTTATAAATTAAATCTACGACCTTTTCTTTAACTGAATCAATCATCTCTTGAAAAGCAAAAAAAGTTTCTTTTTGGTATTCCACCAGAGGGTCGGCTTGGGCATGGCCGCGGAGGTGAATACCCTCTTTTAGATGGTCTAACACCAAAAGATGCTCTTTCCATTTCGAATCCAGCGCCCAGAGGCAAATCATCTTTTCCATATGACGAATCTCTTCGCCGGCTTGCTCTTCTTTTTCCCGATAAGCTTCTTTTGCTTTTTCTTTTATAAAATCGATTGCTGCCTCTTTGTCTAAAGCCCCTAATTTTTTAAACTCTAATTCAAAATTAAGCTTCGATTTAACCCAACCGGACAGCCCCAATACATCCTTATCTTGATCGAAATAAAAAGGCACGCTTTTTTCGATAACTTCTTCGGTCATATCAAAAATCATCTCGCGGATACCGCCGCTTTCTAGAATTTCTTTTCTTTGGTTATATATCACTTCTCTCTGCTTGTTCATTATATCGTCGTACTTAAGAAGCTGCTTTCTAATTTCAAAATTATGCCCTTCAACCCTTTTCTGAGCGACAGCAAGAGACCTGGTAACCATTCCGTGCTCAATTGGCTGGTCTTCGGGAAAACCCAAAGTATTCATCAACCCATAGATACGTTCGGAACCAAAAAGGCGCATTAGGTCATCTTCTAAAGAAACATAAAACCGGGAAGACCCCGGATCGCCCTGGCGCCCGGCCCGGCCGCGCAGCTGATTATCGATTCGGCGCGCTTCATGGCGTTGAGAACCGATTATATGCAGCCCTCCCGCTTCTACCACTTTTTGGTGTTCTTTCTGAAATTCATCCTTATAACGCTGATAAAGTTCCTGATATTTATTTTCATAATTTTCTTCTTCCGGCATAACTTTATTGCGCCTTAATATATTTTTTATAAAGTAATCAAGATTCCCTCCTAAAACGATATCAGTCCCTCTGCCCGCCATATTAGTAGCAATAGTTACAGCCTCCACTTTGCCTGCCTGAGCTATAATATAAGCTTCTTTCTCGTGATATTTCGCATTCAGTATATTATGGGATATTCCCTTTTTAGATAATAAAAAAGAGAGAGTTTCCGAATTTTCTATAGAAGTAGTCCCCACAAGTACCGGCCTTTTCTTGGCGTTACATTCACATATTTCTTCGATAACCGAATTAAACTTTGCCTTTTTTGTTTTATATATCCTATCGGGATAACTGCTTCTAATTAATGGTTTATTGGTAGGGATAACATCTACGTCTAACTTGTAAATATGGTTAAACTCTTTAGCTTCGGTGTAAGCGGTACCGGTCATTCCGGCTAATTTATCATACATTCGAAAATAATTCTGCAAGGTAACCGTTGCCAGGGTTTGGCTTTCTTGCTGGATATTTAGGCCTTCTTTTGCTTCAACCGCTTGATGCAGGCCGTCAGACCAACGCCGGCCGGGCATAAGGCGGCCGGTAAATTCGTCTACGATCACAACTTTACCATCTTTTACTATATACTCTTTTTCTTTTTGAAATAAACGATGGGCCCTAAGGCTTTGGTTAATATAATGCATCCAGGGGTTAGATTGTGAATCAGGAGCTTCATCATTAATATTGCCTACCCCTAAAAAACGCTCGCACTTTTTTTCTCCCCCCGGCGTAAGAAAGGTATTGCCTGTTTTTTCTTCGATTATAGCATCGAAGTTTTTCTCCAATTCCTCCGGAGTAGTTTTAGTCTCTGTACCGTCTTTATTCTTTATCGTGGTAGTTTCATCTTTATTCTCAAAACTTTGGATGATCTCTTTTTTCCTAAGCTGCCTGACTGCTTTATCGGCTAAATAATATTTTTTAACAAAAGTATCGGCCGGTCCGGAAATAATTAAAGGAGTCCTTGCTTCATCTATTAAAATCGAATCTACTTCATCTACAATCGAATAAAAATGCCCTCTTTGGACCATATCGTCTAAATTATTAACCATATTATCCCTTAGATAATCAAAGCCAAATTCATTATTTGTTCCGTAAGTTATATCACAGCCATAAGCGTCCTTTTTTTCCTGCTTATCCATATCGCTTTGGATAACCCCGACGCTTAAACCTAAATACTTATAAATAGGCCCCATCCAATCGGAATCTCTCTTAGCTAAATAATCATTAACCGTAACGATATGAACGCCTTGAGCTGCCAAAGCGTTTAAGGAAGCGGCTAAAGTCGCAACTAAAGTCTTTCCCTCCCCGGTAACCATTTCAGCTATCTTATTCCTATGCAACACAACCCCTCCTAAAACCTGAACATCAAAATGGCGCATAGCCACGGTTCTTTTAGCAGCCTCCCGCACTAAAGCAAAATAAAAAGGCAAAATTTGGCCAAAAAGTTCTTCTCTTTCTTTAGGCGCGGCTTTATCGCTTAATTTGTCTTTTATCGTTTTCTTAAACTCTTCGGTCTTTTCCTTGAAATAAGAAGCTGGTTTATCAACCAGTTCGGATTCAAAAGAATTCACCTTGCTGACAATCGGAGCAAGATTAGCGATTTCTCTCACCGAAGGCGTGGGCAGCTCTTTGTTAAGCAGAATATTTACTTTCGGCTCCAAACTATTAATTTTTTTCTGCGCTTTTTTAAAAATAAAACCTTTAAACATAAAGTCTCCAATTTAATTAAATTTTAATCCTTAATATTTTGTTTTTGGCCTTTCGCCTTTAAGTATCCCCAAATAAAGTCATCGATTTGTCCGTCTAATACAGCTTCGGCGTTATGGTTTTCAACACCGGTTCGATGGTCTTTTACTAAAAGGTAAGGATGAAGGATGTAAGACCTGACCTGTGAACCCCATTCTATCTTTTGTTTCTTGCCTTTCATTTTCTCAAGTTCATCTTGTTTTTCTTCTTCTTTTAATTCATACAGCTTGGCTTTCAAAACTTTAAAAGCAGCCTGCTTGTTTTGATGCTGAGACCGCTCGTTTTGGCAGCTGACTACGATACCGGAAGGAATATGCGTTACCCTTACGGCGGAATCAGTAACATTAACGTGTTGGCCGCCGGCTCCCGAAGACCGGTAAGTATCGATTCTTACCTCTTGCGGCTTAATTTCAATATCTATATCTTCCTCTACTTCCGGGATAATATCAACCGAAGCAAACGAAGTATGGCGCCGCCGGCTGGAATCAAAAGGAGAAATTCTCACCAAACGGTGCACCCCTCTTTCCGATTTTAAAAATCCATAAACGCGGATGCCTTCGATAAAAAAAGTTATATTTTTTATTCCCGCTTCATCCCCTTGCACTTGATTAACTACTTTTGTCTTAAACCCCTTTTCTTCCGCCCAGCGGATATACATCCTAAACAGCATCAAAGCCCAATCACACGCTTCTGTGCCTCCGGCCCCGGAATTAATTTCAACTATCGCATTAGCCTGATCAAATTTAGATGAAAAAAGAGTTTTAAGCTCCAGCGATTTGTATCTTTTTTCTATTTTACTTACTTCCCGGCCGATTTCTTTTTCTAGGGAGCTGTCCTCCATGTTAATAAATTCGGCTAATTCCGTTAATTTATTATTAAGGTAATCCCAATCACCTACATCGTTTTTAAGTTGTTTTAACTCCTTAAGCACTTTAGCCGAAGAACTATTGTTTTGCCAAAAGTCCGATTTTGATATTTTAGCTTCTAATTTCTCTATCTCTTTTTTCTTTTGGCTTATCTTCAATATTTTTTTTAAATCCGCGGTTTGTTTTTTTAACCCTAAAATTTTAGTTTTTAAGCCTTCCATAATTAAACACTTATTTTTTTGATTTCAAGTTAGATAAGATTTTTATTTCGCAGCTCTATTTCTAAGTCTTCCCTTTTTCCGGAATATTCGAGAGCCACCTGGTGAGTGATTTTTTTCGATTCAACCAATTCAAGCAGTGACTGATTAAAGGTTTTCATTCCGTAGACATCCCCGGAAGCTATATATTTGGGAATTTCCCAAAAATTACCTTCCCTTATCAGCCGTGATACCGTCGGGCTTAATAACATCGATTCATAAGCGGGTATAAGCCCTCCCTCGCATTTAGGAAGCAGTCTTTGAGAAACCACCCCTTTAAGCAATATAGAAAGCTGGCTTATAATTAACTTATGCTGGTGGGGAGGAAAAAAATTAACAACCCTTTGTATAGTCGATACAGCGTCTATAGTATGAATCGTAGAAAACACCAAAACTCCGGTTTCGGCGGCAGTTAAAGCGGCATGGCAAGTTTCAGCATCTCTGATATTTCCGATAAATATTACATCCGGCGAATGAAGGGCGAATTGTTTCAGGGCTTCTTTATAATTTATCACATCTTTACCGATTCCTCTTTGGTTTATGATCGATAACTTATCTTTAAAAATAAACTCTATCGGCTCTTCTATAGTCAAAATATGATAACCTGAATTTTTATTTATATATTCTAACATTGCGGCAATTGTAGTTGATTTACCAGAACCGGTTGTCCCGGTCAAAAGCACCAGCCCCCGGCGCTGATTAGCTAAATTAGTCAACACCTTATCCGGTAAGCCTAATTCCTGAAAAGACCCGATTCTTAAATCAATTTTACGGATTACGATTGCCGGAGTATTCCTTTGGAAAAAGATACTGATTCTAAAACGCCAATATTCCTTATACCAAAAAGTAAATTCACAATTCTTTTTATTTTTCAAATCTTCTTTTGCCTGCATATCCGGTATTTTTTTTATTAAACTATTTAGCTCCTCTACCCCTATTTTATTTTCGCTGATAGTTTTTACCTTATTGTCTATTCTCGCTTTTAAGGGGCTGCCTACGCGCACAAATAAATCGGAAGAATCCTTATCAATCATTATTTGAAAGATATCATCTATATCCATAATTGTTTCTCCTTATGTTTTTGAGCTTTTTGGCCCGGTTTACTTTTTTTATATTTTATCACATCTTTTATCTCTTTCTCAAATTTTATTAATTTTTTCTTTTTAAAACTTTTTGCTCAAAATCAGTCATTTAAAAATTATTTCTATTTAGGCCTTTTTTTTAAATTAAACCTCTTTTTGCGCCGGATAAGATGATAAGCATGCGCAAAACGATGCGCTTGGTCCCTGATTCTTTGAAGAAGATGCAAAGCGGGATTGCTTTTGCTGATAATTTTGGGCTTATTTTTATCCGGCAGCCAAACCTCTTCATTTTTTTTAGCCAACCCGATTAAAGTTATATCTTTGCCTAATTTTTTTAAAATACGTTCTGCGCTGGTTACATGGCCCTTGCCGCCGTCGATCAAAATTAAATCCGGTAACTCTCTTTTTTCTTTGATAAGCCGAAAATACCGCCTTAACACTACTTCTTCAATTCTTCTATAATCATCGGCGCCTTTTACATTCTTTATCAAAAACCGGCGGTAGTTACTTTTATCGGCTAGAGCATCTTTAAACCTCACCACCGAACCGGCAGCATCATTTTTTCCCAAAGCTGAAATATCAATAGCCTCAATCAGTAAAGGCAGTTTGGACAACCCCAGGCTCTTTTTTAAAGCAACTAACTCATGCAAACGTGGCCGGCCTTTGTAGATATTTTCAACTGCATAAATTTTATCGCGTATCTGAGCCGCTTTTTCGAATTTTTTCAAGCTCGATAAATTTACCATCTTTTTTTTATACGCCGATATCAGCTCCTTTCTCCTGCCTTTAAGGATTTGCTTGATAGCTTTAATATTTTCGTTATATTCTAATTTGGTAATTTTTCCGGCGCAGGGCCCGGGGCATAACCCCAAATGATAATAAAGGCAAAGTTGGCCGCGCCGGCTGCGGCAGGAACAAAAAGGAAAAATCTTCCGGATTAACTTTAAAGCCTCCCTGAGAGAACTAACATCGGCATAGGGCCCGAAAAAAAAGCTCTTTTTTTTATTTTTTGCCCGGGAAATAAAAACACGCGGATATTTTTCTTTGGTAATTTCTAGATATGGATAACTTTTGCTGTCTTTTAAAGAAATATTATATTTTGGTTTTTTTTCTTTAATTAAAGCTGCTTCCAGAATTAATGCCTGCTGGGGGGTCTCGCATTCTATATAATCGACTTCTTCTACCCGCTCAATAAGCATTCTGGTTTTTCCTAAAAGCTTTGAGCTAAAATAAGTCGCCACTCTTTTTTTCAAAGAAGTTGCTTTGCCGACATATAGGATTTGCCCCCTTTTTGTTTTCATCAGATATACACCGGGTCTATCCGGAAAATGTTTTATCTTTTTTTTAATATCCATTGCCAAAATAACTTAATTTGTTTTACTTTCAAAAAATAGCCGATTAAAAGAAAAATCGCTAAACTGACAGCTCCTGCAATCATCATTTTTATATATTTGTTATATGGGAAATAATTCCAGACCCCTTGAGACAATAAACCGCAACTTATGCTTAAAACTAAAATTTTAAAAAAATAATTCTTTATGCTTTTTAAGGAAATAGCCCCGATTTTTTTCTGGAGTAAAAAATATAGCAAGAAAAAATTAAATATCGCTGCCAGGCTGCTGCCTAAAGCTATCCCGCCGGCTCCTAAAGGAAATATCAAAATTCCGCTTAAAACTATATTTACTAAAAGCGCCATACCTGCGCTTTTTGCCGGTGTTTTTGTATCAGCTAAAGCATAAAAAGAATTTACCATCAACCTTATCCCGCAAAAAAACAACAATCCAAAAGAATAGAAAAAAAGTACCGCCGAAGTAATACCTAAAGAATACGCGTCAAATTCGCCCCGGCCAAAAACAACATCGATAATTCCCCGGGGTATAAAAAGAAAAATAACTGTAATCGGCAAAACAAAAAAAATAACATTTTCAAAAGAAAACAACAATAATTCTTTAAATTTTTTCAGATTTTTGTTTTTATGGTAAAAAGATAAATCTACTATAACTACCCGTGACAACGATAAAATAACAATAGCAAAGGGAAGCTGGATCAAGCGGTTAGCGTAATAAATAGAAGCTAAGGCGCCTTGGCCCACGATAAAAGTAAGCGATGCGAATATCGTATCTATGAGAACGCTTAAGTGATAAATTAGGCTTGAAAGCAGCCGGCCGGCAAAAAGTTTAAACATTTTAATAACTTCACTGTTGCCTAAGGCTTTTTTAATATTAAATTTGATTTTCAAGCCTCTGCGATAGAGAGCAAAAAACGAAAAGAGCATCTGGCAGGCTCCCCCCAATAATACAGAAAAAACTAAAACTTTAACTCCGGCTGTCCTGCCAAAGAATAAAATGCCTCCGATAAAACAAATATTTAAAAAAATCGGCGATATAGCCGGGATAAAAAACCTTTTGGAAGCATAAAGCAGGGAAGTAAAATTTGCGGTTAATCCAATTAAAAAAAGGTAAAAAAAGGTAATTTGGGTAAAAGAAACCGCTAAATTAAACTTATAGCTTTGGCCGATAAACCCGGGAGCTGCCAGGATTACAAAATATTTGGCAAAAATGATCCCAATTAGTGTAAAAATTAATAACGCAAAACTTAATACACAGATTAAATCCTGCCCAATTTCAAACATCTTCTTCTTGTCTTTACGGTAGGTAGAAAGAACCGGAGTCGCTACCGAATCAGAAAAACCTTCGGCAAATATAGTCCTAAACAGATTGGGTATTCGAAAAGATACTAAAAATGCTTCTAAGCCGGCAGAAGTGCCGAAAAAACTTGCAATCAAAATATCCCGGATAAAACCAAAAACCCGGGAAGCCAAGGTACCGGCTCCCATTAAACTTGTATTTTTTGCTATCTGCTTAAACATCTGTTATCCTAAAAAACACTTGACATTTTGCTTTAGTTTCTATACAATCTTTTCACTTAATAAAGGGGGTCTTATGCCACAAAGAAAAGCAGCAGAAAAAGCACTCAGGCAAAACGAAAAAAAACAAAAAAGAAACCGTAAAGTTAAACGAGAAATTAAATCCGTTTTAAAAGAGTTTAGAAAATCTTTAGAAGAAAAAGATTCGGATTCTAGCAAAAAAATCCTCAAAAAGGCTTATAGGATGCTGGATAAAGCCTCTTCTAAAAAAGTAATCCATCCTAACAAAGCAGCCCAAAAGAAAAGTAAACTGGCTCGCTTTTTAAGCAAATAATTTAACCAAAAGCCTTTCCATTAAAAGACGTATATCAAGATTGCTTTGTTTTAGAGCCCGGTCTGCCTGCCAAAGTTGATTAAACAATTCTTCTTTTTTGTTTGATTTTCTAAGATATGAAAATTTAGCTATAATCAATCCTAAAATTTGAGTTGCGGCGGTTTTACCCTTGCCTTTTGAGCTTAGCAGCTCTTCGAGAATAAACAAGCAAGAATTTAAATTATTTTTGTACAATTCTTTTCGAAAATCGTCTACGCTTAACTCAGCTAAAGCAGTTTTCCCTTGATATTTAATACTCTCTTTTAAAATGAAATTAAAAAGGTTATCGGAGATTATTTTTTTGTTTTTAGCCAGCAGAGAATACGGCAGTTCCGAATCGAAAATCAAATAATTATATTTTAGTACCTTCTTGAGGCTGCCAAAGAGAAACTTTCTCAAATCCTTAGGCAAACCGGTAAAATCCTTAATTAAAATGACCTTTTTCTTTTGAAAAGATAAAGTAAAAACTAAATCTTTAAAAGAATCAAGGCCTACCTCCGCTGCATACAAGGTTACAGCCCTTAAAGCAAAACCCTCATCTTCGAATATCGTCTTTTTTATATTATTTATGGCTCGCCGGCGCCGGGAAGGTTCGCCGCCGCTTACAAGATATGTCTTATTGGTTTTTTCTACCATTCTTCAACGACTGCTTCGGTTATCCGGCGGGCTGTATCGTCAATCAAATCATTCTGGGCCGCTACTTCACTTTTGCTGTTTAAGAAAAAACTTGCCTGGCCAACGATATTTTTTTCCTTAAGTATTTCTCCGGCTGAACTGATTAATGTCATTTTTACCTCTAAGCGCAGTCTCTGCTCTTCCGGGTCATCGCTATCGGTATATCTTAAAGTTTGACGCCTATATCCAGTCACTTGGCATTCTAACTCCAGGGCATTCCTGGATTCGCTTACAACATCCAAATTGCTTTGGATATTAAACTCAGAAACCAACCTATTAGTTAACCTATCTTCTATCAACCTGGGATAAGCGGTGTAGCCGGAATATTTTCTATTTTCCGAAGTTATATTTATTTTATTAACAACCGGTTTAATTCGGATACTTCCTTCTTTGTATTTAAACCCTCTAGTGGAATAACCGCAGCCTCCGATCATTAATAAAAAAACTAATAGCAGCTTCCAATTCTTAGCTGGCTTTTTCGCTATAAAAGTAGTTAGATTAAGCATAATATTATTCTGATTCTAACAAACCTTCCAACTCATCGGCCATCTTTTTGGCTTTTTGGTAATAGCCTGTATCGGAATAATTTTTAATTATTTTTTCCAAATAAATTTTTGCGCTTTGATAATGTTTTTGTTTTTTATAAAATAAAGCGGTTTCGAATATCTTTTCGGCTTCTTTGCTGCGCAGCTGGGCTAACTGCTGTTTTGCTTTCCCGGATATTTCAGCCTCCGGATGTTCTTTAATAAACTCATCTAACTTTTGAGTCGCTTGCTTAAGTTCAGAAGAATCGTAGTCAGCTCCGGGGAAAGCTTGAGCTGTAGCTAAAGCTAATTGATATTTTGCCGGAGTCGCCCAACGGCTATCCGAATAATCTTCGATAACTTTTTGGAAAGCTTTTCGCGCTTCTTTGAAACGGCTTAGCTGGAGAAATATTACCCCCAGTTTATACTGCGCCCTGGCTGCATATTTAGAATATGGAGTTTCTTCGACAATGCTTTGAAAAATCCGGACTGAAGGGTGGTTCACAAAATCATAAAATGAAATGCCTAATATTTTTTTGTCTTCTCTGTTTAAAAAATATTCTCCGATATTATATTCCCTTTCTATAGCCTCGTTAATCCGCTTACTGTTAGGATAACTTTGAATCACTTTTTGAAAGGCCAAAAAAGCATCGAAAGGTTTATCCAGCGACTCTAAAGTTCTGCCGAGATAATATTGAGCTTCGGCTGCCTCTTTTGCATCAGGATAGTTTACAAGAAGTTTCTTAAATTCTTTATATGCTCTTTTAAAATTCCCTTCTTTAAAAAATTTGATAGCTTCCTTGTATTGAAGAGTCGGAGTCGCCAGGGCCGAATATTCGGGATTTTTCCATTTTTGAGTCTTAGGAGACCAGATCCAAAAAGGATAAACCTCTAAACAAACAAAAGTAAATATTACTAAAAGAATAAATTTAATCATAAGGGAAATATATCAGAACCATTTCTTTTTGTCAATCTGTACGCAAAACTTATTTTCTTGCTGGGTTAAAATAATTATCTATTTTGGTTCAATGATTCTTCCAGAATTGAAATATTTTCATCTAAAGGCTCGATAAATTCCCGAGGCGCGCCATGTTTTTTATAAACACGCCGCTGTTGTTTTACCGCTTCCAGGCCCGATTTAACGGTTTCTACCCCATAACTGCTCGCTGAATTTATGTCTCCGGCCAGGATAGCCTCGATTCCCCGCTTAGAGTACTGGGCGCTTTCTATATTTTTTTCATGAAATAACCGCAGCTCCGCGGGAGGCTGCAGCTGCTTTAGCTGATTAATAATCCCGGAAAGCACCTCCTGGGATTTCCGCATAAGAGCCTGAAATTTTTCCATATTATTGCTTTGCGCCATTTCTGCGCTTTTTTGATTTACTTCTTCTATATACTTTTTATTTTTTTGATTAATAGATTTCATCTTTTTTATATAAGGAAAAATTTGATTATACCATCGATTCCATGACTGGTCTGATTTTTGGCCGGAGGAAGAATAACTGCGGGGTTGTACTGGCTCTGTCTTCTCAGCTTCGATATCCGATATCTCCTCACGATAGTAGGTTAAAGGCACTCCGGAAAAATCAACCTTAATATACTCAGCGGTCTCTTCAATAATATTGCCTTCTATCTTTTTACCCGACTTAAGCGTAATAGTTTCGGCTAATAGAGACGGCAAAAAACAAAGAAAAAAAACAACTATAAATATTTTCTTCATACATCCTCTATTTTAAACGATAATTAATATTTATCCACTAAATTATAGCATATAAATTATCCCCTATCCAGCAAACCCATCCCCAAAGGGGACGCCCCAAAGGGGACGTTTCCCTCGTTTATAACCGATTGTAATTCAATGGGTTATGAAGGTGTGTTTTCTAAAAAAAGGGGCTACCGTAGCGGAAAACATCGTTTTATAACCTATTGATCATCAAGGGTTTATACAAGAGGGAAACGTCCCCTAAATTCTCAATTTTTTTAATATTTGTTTTGGAATGACTTAAAACTGAGAGATTTATCGAAGCGTCTGGGTCTGGGATTATTCTTTTAACTCCACCTGAACAAAATTATCATTGATCATAGACATCTTGGTTCTTTTAGGCATATTATCAGGGACGTTCTCACCTGATATTTTAATTCTCGGCATGGGGGCATCAATGCTAAACTGCATCATAAACGCCATTGTCCCTGATACAAAACAACGCTTCTCTACATCAAAATAAAATACCGATGTTCCTTTTGTAAAACATTCATACTCCCCTTCTAAATCTGAAGGAACTTTTAAGTTTGATATGTTGATATCTACATCAAACTGAGCACAAATACGTTTACCTATCTTAACATATCGCGCCAAAGTAATGCGAGAATAGCCTTCCGCTTGCAAAAGAGACCCCATAGCATTAAAAGGCATTTTGGCTGGAACATCGGCTGATTCACCCACTTTAAGTGATTTGGGAGGAAGGGGAAAAAGCATCTTAAGAAGTGTATCCTGAGAACTATTTCCAAAAGATCCTGAACCATCTTCTTTAACACCTGTTATAACTACCGGTGGCATTATTTGTTCTATAACTTTAGGTTTATTTTGGCCTGTATCCAATTCCATTTTTGTTTGCATTTTCTTTAAAACTAATTTTGCAGTGTTATCACCCTGGCTTTTGATAAGCAAAATACCCTTCGCAGACATTTTTTGTTCTGTGTAGTTAGATCTACCGCTAAAATGAGAATTTGCATTTGTTTTACTATAAACTTTTTGTTTATAGTCATAAGTATGCGTGAGGCCATCTTTAGAAAAATTCCAACGAAATATAGGAGAAAGCGAAGAGGGGCTTATTTCTTTATACTTGTTTTTATTAATTTTCTCGGTAAACTGCGATTTTTTCATCGATGTATTAATTGTGGTCTGGGAGAAATCTTTAGCATTAATATCCGTTGTTTTAATTTCGCTACCGTTAATTTTCTCGATTTCATCTATATAGCAAGTTATCGCTACGCCTACTCCACTATCAACTTTTATATATTTATCAGTTTCTTCTACAATTTTTCCTTCAATAATTTTCCCTGATTTTAGTTGAATAGTCTCAGCAAAGGAAGCAATAGCGATAAATGAAATAAAAGCAAAAACAATTATTTTCTTCATGTTTCTCCTTTTTTTATTGTTTCCATACAAGATATACTATACGATCGCCGTATTTTCTGAAAAACCTTTATTTTTAAAGTAGCATATTTTGGCAAAAATAGCAATAATTTTAAAAAAATGAAATGAGAAAAATTCCCACCGCGTAGGTGGGAATTGGTTAATTAGGCAGCAATCTGCTCTTAATTACAGATTTTCGTTTGCTAAATAAGACTATGGCAATAAACAACACCAAATAATAGATAAAAACGCCTAGAGCCGAAAAAGAATAGGAAAAATAAGAATAAGAAAAAGATCCAAAAATCTTTGCTAAACTTTGAAAAATATAAACCAACCAAGATAAAACTGCCCCCAGGCTTTTAGCAAAAAAAGCTAAAGGAGATATTATTAAAAGTAATAAGTTCAACAGAAGAATAAGGGTAAATATAGGAATTAAAATGATATTATAAAAGATACTCAGCAAATAAATTTTTCCAAAATAAAATGATACAACCGGTAAAGTAAATAAAATCACAAATAAAGAGCAAAGGAAAATTTGTTTTATATAATTAATCAAAAGATTATTTTGTTGTTTATAAGGGAAAATTTTAAATCCCATGATGATTCCAAAAACTGCCAAAAAGGAAAGCTGAAACCCGATGTCATAAATAATAGTTGGTGAAAACAATAAGAGAATTATGCCAGCCATGCCCAATGAATTTAAAACATCAACTCTTCTTTTGATAAAAAAACCAAAAGCAAAAACAAGATACATAATAACCGCTCTCTGAGTTGAAGGCCTAAAACCGGTAGCAGCAACATAAAAAACAAGAAAAACCGATAAAATAAAAAGTACCGCCCTAAAATTTACATTAAAAAATCTTAAAAAATAAAACAAAATCAAAGAAATTAAACCAACATGCAAGCCGCTGATTGCTAAAAGATGAGAAAGGCCGGCGTTTTGAATAAATCTCTTCTCCTCTCCCACCAGCTCTTTTCTTCCCAAAAATATTGCCGCGAGGAAATTCCTTGCCTTAAAACTGCAGTTTTGCCTGAAAATTTCAAGACTATAGTTGTTAGCCTGCTTGACTGCTTTTTCCCAAAAAGACAAAGGCATTTTTTTTAACAAAGCCTTTTTTTTAACCCAAATATAATAAAATTCTTTACCGTAATAGTTGCGTTTAGTTAACTTTGCCCTAAATTTGTATTTATTTAAATACTTCATTTTTTTGGAATAATCCATAACTTTTGCCTGAAAATTTTGCCGGTGCCCTCCGATTCTTATAACCTTTGCTAAAAAAGTATTTTTATTATCTTTTTTCTCAGGTAAAGAGATAACCTTTACTATAATATTTTGCCTTTTGCCAAAAAATATATCTTTCTGGTTAGAACTAGAAACAATAAACAATAACGCGCCCAGACAAATAATCAAAAAAGAAATAGCTAACTCTGAGAATAAAACTTTATTTTTTTTAGATAAAAAATAGGCCAGGAAACCAGATAAAACAAAAAGAAGGCTAAATAAAAAATATGAAGAAAACAAACTGCCTAAAACAACACCGATTAAAAGAAATACAAAAATAAAAAAGTTAAATATATTAGCCAATTGTTTATGTTGGTTCATAAACTAAAATTCTATATACTCTGCAATTATTTTTACTTTCTTTTTACCGATTCCTTTTACCTTTTCTAAATCGCTGATGGTTTTAAAAAAAGAGTGGGCCTTCCTGTATTCTATAACCCGCCGAGACAATACAGGGCCTAAACCGGGAATTTTTTGGAGCTCTGAAGAAGTGGCTTGATTAATATTTATAACTTTAAACCGCTTGCTGTCAGATTGAGGAATACTTTCATTTTTTACTTCTAAATTAAAATAACGGATTGTCGTGCCTAAGAAGATAATGAAAGCTATGGCAATGAGGACTTTTTTTTCTGGAGGGCTTAAGGAAAACATTAATTTTTATATAACGATATTAATAATTTTTCCCTTAACGTAGATAATCTTTTTAGGTGATTTATCGGCAATAATTTTTTTTATCTTTGTTTGAGCTAAAGCTTTCGTTTCCACTTCTTCTTTCGGTAAAGAAAAATCGATAACCATCTTGTCTTTTACTTTGCCATTTATTAATATCGCAATTTCGCCTTCGTCTTTTTTTAGCATTTTCGGGTCAACTTTCGGCCAACTCCGGTTGAAAACAGTACCTTTGTTGCCTAAAAGGCTGTTGACTTCTTCGCTTATATGCGGAGTAAAGGGGGAAAGGAGCAAGAAAACCGTATCTACCGCTTGGGCAAAAATTTCTTTTCCTACCCCCTGCTGGATAGATTTATATATCTGATTTACTAATTCCATAATCCGGCTTATTGCCGTATTAAACTGAAAATCGCCTTCTAGGTCTCCTGTAACTTCAGAAATAGTAGAATGTATTTTTCGAAGCAGCAGCTCTTTGGCTTCGGCTTTATCCTCTTGGTTTTTATCTTCTTTAAAATTTTTCAGTTTATCCACCAAACGCAAAGCTCGTTGCAAAAACCGCCAACTGCCTTGTAAGGCTTCATCCTGCCAAATCGCTTCCTTTTGCGGCGGGCCCATAAATAAAATATAGAGGCGCATAGTATCGGCGCCATATTTTTCGATAATATAATCAGGAGCTACTACATTGCCTTTTGATTTAGACATTTTAGCCCCGTCTTTTATAATCATGCCTTGGGTAAACAGCTTAACAAACGGCTCGTCAAAACTTATTTTCTTTTGATCAGCTAAAAATTTAGTTATAAAACGCGAATACATCAAATGCAAAATTGCATGTTCAACTCCGCCGATATATTGATCGACCGGAAGCCAATTATCAACATCTTCTTTAACAAAAGGTACGCTTTCCTGCCCCGGTGAAATATAACGCAGGTAATACCAGCTCGAATCGACAAAAGTGTCCATAGTATCTGTCTCTCTTTCAGCCGGCCGGTTGCAGCGAGGGCATTTGGTTTGGATAAAATCCTTATTCCCGGCCAGAGGAGATTTTCCTGTCGGCAAAAACTTATCGACTTCGGGAAGCAATACCGGTAAATCTTTATCTTCTACAGGTACTTCTCCGCACTCTTTACAATAGAGAATAGGAATCGGCGCCCCCCAATATCTTTGCCTTGAAACTAACCAGTCTTTGAGGCGAAAATTAGTTGCCCTGGCCCCGATATTTTCCCGTTCCATAAAATCAGCTATTTTTTCTTTAGCTTCCTTTGAAGCCAGCCCGTTAAAATCGCCGGAATTAACCAAATTGCCCTCTCCTTCATACACCTCTTCTTTGCTTATCTTTAGTTTTTGGCCTTTGGCTTTTGGTTCTTTGATAACCTCTGTAATTGGCAACTGGTATTTTTTAGCAAATTCAAAATCCCTTTTATCATGAGCCGGAACAGACATAATCGCGCCTGTGCCATAACCGGAAAGTATATAGTTAGCAATCCAAATCGGTATCTTTTCTCCGGTCATAGGATTTATAGCAAATTTTCCCGTAAACATGCCTTTTTTTTCAAAATCTTGAGACCTAAGTAAAGACGCTTCTTCTTTTTTAGTCCGGCTTATAAATTTTAATATTTCTTGCTTGTTATCCGAATCATCAATTAACTTTGTTACGGATGGGTGTTGATAGTTTAAAGCCAGAAAAGTCGCGCCAAAGATAGTATCAACTCTGGTTGTAAAGCAATCCAGGGGTTTATCTAAATTTTTAGATGAAAATTTTATAGTTACCCCAACCGACTTGCCAATCCAGTTCTTTTGCATCAACTTTACCCTTTGCGGCCATTCTTTTAACTTATCTAAATCATCTAAGAGACGCTGCGCATAATCTGTGATTTTAAAAAACCATTGTTTTAAATTTCTTTGCGAAACCTGATTAGAACACCTTTCGCATTTTCCCTCAATTACCTGCTCGTTAGCCAAAACCGTCTTACAAGATTCACACCAATTAACCGGGGCCTCTTTTTTATAAGCCAGCCCTTTTTTATAAAGTTCTAAAAACAACCATTGCGTCCAACGGTAATATTGAGGAAAACAGGTCGCAATTTCTTTTTCCCAATCATAGCTTATCCCCCAACTTTTAAGCTGCTGAGTTATCCGCTTTATATTTTTTAAAGTCCAGGCCCGCGGATGAATATTATGTTTAATCGCCTGATTCTCGGCAGGTAAGCCAAAAGCGTCCCAGCCCATAGGATTTAAAACATAATAACCTCTCATTCTCTTGTACCTGGCTACAGCGTCTCCAATTATATAGTTGCGGCCATGGCCGACGTGAAGTTCGCTGGAAGGATAAGGAAACATTACCAGGCAATAATATTTAGGTTTTTTGATATTTTTAACGCAAACTTTAAAAGTATTATTTGCCTGCCAAAATTCCTGCCATTTTTGATCAATTTTTTTTGTGTATTCCATCAAGAGAAAGCCTCCGGACCGTTTTTAAATTTTTCAAATCATCATCTAAGCTCTCTTTGGGAGTTTCTAAAATAAAAACTAAATTTTTTAACTGAGGCTGGCTTAAAATAAGCCGAAACCCATCTTCTCCGATGCTACCTCTGCCAATATGAAAGTGCCTATCCAGCCTTGAGCCTAGTTTTACTTTAGTATCGTTAAGATGCACTACTTTTATTTTATCCATACCCACCTCTTCTTCAATTTCCGAAATAAGTTCTTGAAGGCCTTTTTCTTTATTTATTTCATAGCCCGCTACCCAAGCATGAGCAGTATCAAGGCATACCCCCAAACGGCTGGATAGCTTTATTTTATCAAAAATAAATTTAAAATGAGAAAATTTATACCCCAGCCAGCTTCCGCTTCCGGCAGTATTTTCTATAAGAATTTTGGTTTTTACTCCTTCTGTACCGCCTAAAATTAAATTCAGCGCTTCTATTATTTTTAAAAGGCCGGAAGCTTCGCTTCCTTTTTTATAAGACCCCATATGGGTAACTAAATAATCCACACCCAGCTTGTCAGCTTCTATTAAATCTTTAGTAAACTCTCTTATGGTTATTTTATGAAAACCTTTTCTCTGAGACGCAAGATTAAGAAGATAAGGAGCATGAATAACAACCGGATTTATTCCTAACTCTCTTTTTTTATTTTTAAATATTTTTATGTCTTCTGGAATTAAAGATTTTCTTCTCCATTGGCGAGGATTACGGGCGAATATCTGCATAGTATTGCAGCCAATTTTCTTCGCCCTCTCAACCGATTCATAGATTTTACCAGCAGCTGAAACATGGACGCCTAATTTTAACAATTGAAATCCTTAATTTTAGAACCACCGACTATTTTTTTAATCAAAGAAAAATTATGGAGCCGGGGGGATTTGAACCCCCGACCTCAACACTGCCAGTGTTGCGTGCTCCCAACTGCACCACGGCCCCATTAAAAAAAGAATATTATCACCTACCTAAGAAATTGTCAATTGACAAAGGTAAATAGCATTGTTATATTGTTTAGGCTGATCGGCTAACAAACGATTGATAGCAAAAATTAAGGCTTTCGAGTTTTTGAGCCGGAGTGGCGGCGAGAACTTCTTGCCGAAGGCAAGCTTATTTTAGTTCTCCCCGCATTACTCTGTTTGGGCTGACTGACTAACAAATGATTGATAGCAAAAATTAAGGCTTTCGAATTTTTGAGCCGGAGTGGCGGCGAGAACTTCTTGCCGAAGGCAAGCTTATTTTAGTTCTCCCCGCATTACTTTGTTTAGGCTGATCGGCTAACAAACGATTGATAAAGAAAATTAAGGCTTTCGAATTTTTGAGCCGGAGTGGCGGAATTGGCAGACGCGCGGGATTCAAAATCCCGTCTTCGCAAGAAGGTAAGGGTTCAAGTCCCTTCTCCGGCATACGTTATTTTTACTTTGTTTATTAAATCAGCCATTAAAGATTTTACATTATGCCAGAGTTATCTTGGAAACAATAAAGAAAAGCTTTTGCTTCGCAAAAGATTGTTTACAAGTCCCTTCTCCGGCACCAACTTACCCCTCTTTTTTAACTTATAAAATCTGTTATAATAAACTTTATGGCACAATTTCAACTAGACCCTTTCCAGAAAAAATCTATTGAGCTTACAAAGAGCCAAAATTCGGTTATAGTAAGCGCCCCTACCGGTTCAGGCAAAACCTTAATTGCCGAAAGGCTTATCGAAGATTGCATAGAAAAAAATAAAGGCATAATTTACACCGCCCCGATAAAAGCTCTTAGTAATCAAAAATTCCGTGATTTTGGCAAAAAATACCCCGATAAAGTAGGGATAGTCACAGGTGATGTCAGTATCAACAGAGACGCCCCTATTTTGATTATGACTACCGAAATATTCAGAAACGCAATCATGGTTAATCCGGAAGAATTTAAAAAAATCAATTGGGTAATTTTTGATGAAATACACTACCTTGACGACATCGAACGCGGCACTGTATGGGAAGAAGCGATAATTTTGCTTCCCCCTAACATGAAAATGCTGGCCTTAAGCGCAACTATTCCTAATTCAAAAGAATTTTCCGGCTGGCTTAAAAAAATTCATAGACATCCGATAAAAGTAGTAATAGAAAATAAAAGGCCCGTACCGCTTCATTTTTTCTTCCAATGCGATAATGGAATTTTTACTAACTTTAAAAGATTGAAACAGGCTCCTTCTTTTTCTAAAAAAATTAACTATCGTTCCTACAAAGAAGAATATAGGTCAAGCCGGCCTAACAAAATAAAAACCCTTATAAAATATATCCGTAAAAATAAAGCTTATCCCTCCATCTATTTTTCTTTCTCCCGGCGCCGCTGCGAAGAACTTGCTTGTGAGCTCAGCAGCTTAAGCCTTATCAACGAAAAAGATAGAGCAGATATTGAAAATATGTTCGATAAACTTATAAAAAAATATGACACCTCATCTTCTCCGCATATAAATAATCTAAGGCCGCTGTTAAGAAAAGGCATTGCTTACCATCATGCCGGCCTGCTTCCTACTGTAAAAGAAATTATAGAACAATTATTTACAACCGGCTTAATTAGGTTAATATTTACAACAGAAACTTTTGCCCTGGGCATAAACATGCCGGTAAAAAGCGTTATTTTTGACTCATTAAGCAAATTTTACGGCAGGTACCACCACTATCTTAAAACCCGCGATTTCTACCAGATGGCCGGCAGGGCCGGAAGGAGAGGTATAGACAAAGAAGGCTTTGTTTACAGCAGAATTAACCCTTCCCATATTGACCAATTATCTCTGGAAAAAATTATCTATGGCAGCTATGAACCGATAAAAAGCCAACTAAACTCTTGCTATGCGACGATTCTTAATCTTTGGTCCCAAATGGCTGAAAATATTTACCAAATATATCCTAAATCTTTACACTACTATCAAAGCAAACCTTGGCCGCAAAAAAAGATGATTGAAAATATAAAAAGTAAAGTGCTTCTTTTAAAAAAACTCGGCTACATCGCTAAAGAAGGCCTTACCCCTAAAGCCCAGCTTGCGTCTAATATTTATAGTTTTGAATTAGCTATAGGGGAACTCTTTCAACAAAACTATTTAGATAGATTAACCTCTAAAGAACTATTTGTATTGATAGTAGCTTTAGTGCATGAACCCCGGAAAGGCCAGAGGCGCCCCAAATTAGATAAAAAAACTAAAAAAATAGAAAGAGAAACTAATAAAATAATCAGAAAAATCCAAAGAGCCGAAAGGAAACATAGAATATATCCCCCCAGCAAAAAGTTTTTCTTCCATCTAACCCAGCCGGCTCAATTATGGTTTGAAGGCGCGCAATTCCATAAATTAACTCAAAATTCAAGAATAGACGAAGGAACTATCGTAAGATATTTTAGAATGGCCCTTCAGGTTTTAAGACAGCTACGCAAAGCCGAACAAATAAACCAACCCCTAAAAAATAATATCAGCGACTGTATCCGGAAAACAAAACGTGATGTAATCGACGCAGAAAACCAACTACGCCAAGAAATATAAATATCTATAATTATCATATAAAACTTGACAATATCTAAATTATTAGTATAGTAGTTTTCACTAAACGGAGGAAAAAATGAGCAGAAAATGTTTCATATGCGGAAAAAAATCTATAAGCGGCAATTCTATATCCCGCAAAGGTAAAGCTAAAAAACAAGGCGGGGTTGGAAAAAAAACAACCGGTATCAACAAAAGAAAATTCCGCCCTAACCTTCAGCCTAAAAAAATTGTCCATTCAGGAACTATCAAAAAAGTCCTGGTTTGCACTAAATGCCTCAAAAAAGGAAAGGTTGAGGTAGCTTTAAGCAAGCCGGCAGTCTCTTAAAACCAGCTGAGGATAATTAGAGTAGTTATTCTTGTCTAAAGAAAAAACTATATCAAATTCTTTTCCATATTTTATAATTTCCGCTAAATCTTTACTATACAAGATAGTTTCAAAAGTTCTTTCTCCATCGGTAAGCCAAAGCAAATAGCGGCCTCTTAATCTTTGAATATCTTTTCTCTTCCTTACCCCTTTAGATAAAAAAATTGGCTTCGGATTAGCTTCTCCATGGGGATAAAGCAAATTTAGGCCGTTAATAAAATCTGCGGTTATCTGCCTAAATTCCAATTTTGAATCTATTTCTAAAACCGGAATAAAATCTTTTAAATCAACATTTTCCCTTATAGCTAAATTTATATTTTCCCGGAAAATATCTAAATTCTTCTCCTCTAACTGCATGCCTACAGCTTTCTTATGGCCCCCATAAGCAGTTAGGGAACTTGAGCATTTATGCAGCATATCCATTAAATGTACCGCCTCTGTAGAGCGCCCTGATCCTTTAGCTATCCCCTTATTTAAAGAAACAACAAAAGACGGCCGGCTGTATCTATCTTTAAGCCGAGAAGCCACAATACCCAAAACTCCCGGGTGCCACCCCGAACCGCCGACAACCAGGGCATGCTCTCTGCATAAATCAGATTCTATCTTGCTTTCTGCTTCTTTAAGAATTTGTTTTTCGACGTTTTTCCTTAATATATTATATTTATTAAGCGTTTCAGCAAACTGACAAGCTTCTTTTAAATCATCGGTTAAAAAAAGTTTTAAAGCGTCTTTTGCATGAGCTATCCTCCCGGAAGCATTAATCCTTGGCCCCAAAATATAGCCGATATGGAAATTACTTATATTTTCTTGTTTTATTTTTGCTATCTTACACAAAGCCTTTACTGCCGGCCGGCTGGTTTTTCTGAGAATTTTAATCCCCTCTTTGAGTAAAATTCGATTTTCTCCCAAAAGAGGCGTAACATCACAGACTATCGCTAAAGCCACCAAATCTAAGAGTTGATAACAATCATCTTCTTTAAGAATCTGCACAAGCTTAAAAGATAAAGCTGCCGCGGGTAAATCGATAAAAGGATAATTAGATTTTTTTATCTTCGGATTCACCAAAGCCACCGGCTTAGGCAGTTTATGCTGAGGCAGGTGATGGTCTACTACTACTACATCAATTCCCAAAGCTTTGGCGTATTCGATTTCTGAACTGGAATTAATTCCGCAGTCAAAAGCAATAATTAAATCCTTTTTCTCTTTTTTGGCGCTATCTACCACTTCTTTGCTTAATCCATAACCTTCCTTAACCCGGTCCGGAATATAAAAGGAAAAAATTCCGGAGTATCTTTTGCTAAATTCATGAAATATTGCCAAAGAAGTTATCCCGTCAACATCATAGTCGCCAAGTACCATTACATTTTCTTTTTTAGATACTGCCTGTTTTATTCTTTTTTTTGCCTTGAATATATCAGGCAGTAGTTTAGGCGGGTGCAAGTCCTCTAAAGAAGCGTGCAAAAAGGAGATAACTTGATTCTCATCTATCCCCCGGCTTAAAACAATATCTGCCAAAAGAGGATTTATATTAAATTTAGTTGATATATCCCGGCCTTGCCCCAGGATATTTTTTACTTTCCAACGCTGCCTTTTCATTGATTATCCTTTTTTTACCTAATAAGAAAGGTTACATTTCCTCAACCGGCTCTATCCCCAAAATTCCAAGGCCGAAATAAAGAACTTCCTTGGTTGCCTGCAAAATATTTAATCTCGCTTTTGTTTTTTTAGAATCATCTCCTAAAACTCTTACCTTTTCATAAAACTTATGGAACATCGAAGCCAGTTCTTTAAGATATTCAATAATAAATACCGGCTCAAGTGAATAATAAGATTTTTGTAAACATAAAGAAAATTGTAAAAGGAAACGAACCATATTCAATTCTTGAGGTTCTTTTAAATATTTACTAAATTTTTCATCCGGCAGGCTATTTGCCTTTTTAAAAATACTTTCTATCCGCGCGCAAACATAATGGATGTAATATAAAGGATTATCAAAGGAAGATTTCTGGGCCAAATCAATATCAAAATCAAGATGGGAAGAGTTTTTACGGGTTAAATAATAAAAACGAGCTGCGTCTTTGCCTACCTCTTTTATCAATTCGGAAAAACGAATTAATTTACCGGCACGCTTTGACATTCTTTGTTTTGACTTAAGCGAGACCAATTGGATAATAACAACGGTAAGCAGCTCTTCTTTATACCCTAAAGCTTTCAGGGCTGATTTAACCCTGCCAATATAGCCATGATGGTCAGGCCCCCATAAATTAATAAGTTTATCATAACCGCGCCTGCATTTGTTGTAATGATAAGCGATGTCTGAAGCGAAATAAGTAAGGGTTCCGTCCGACTTTTTAATTACTCTATCTTTATCATCAAAAAACTTAGCCGAGTTAAACCATAAAGCGCCTTCCTTTTCATAAACGAAACCATCTTCTTTTAGTATCTTAATAACTTCTTCAACCTTATTTTCTTCAATTAATTTTTTCTGGCTAAACCAATCATCAAAAGATATGTTTAGCTTATCAAGGTCTGCCTTGATTAAAGATTGAATATAATTAAGGCAAAACTCATAAAGGCTGCCGCCTTTACCTTTTTTTAAATAAGCTTTAGCGACATCTTTTAGATATTCGCCTTGATATCCGCCCTCGGGTATTTGACAGCCTTTACCTTCAATTTCTTTTATCCTTTCTTTGACAGATAAAACCAAAAGGTCAATTTGCCTTCCCTGATCATTTAAATAATATTCCCGCTTAACCTTATTGCCTTGAGCTTCCAATAAGTTAGCGATCACATCGCCGACCACAGCTTGCCGGCCATGAGCTATAGAAAGAGGCCCGGTGGGATTGGCGCTTACGAATTCAATTAGCACTTTTCTCTTATTGTTTCCTTTAAAATAATTTTGTTTATATTGGATAATTTCTCTTAACTCATTTATCAGAAGGCTTTCTGAAAAAAATAGATTCACAAATCCCGGTTTTACTATCTCTATTCTTTTAACATCCTCGTTAACCTTTTTACTTAAATCTTCTTTAATCTCTTTAGCAATCTCTAAAGGATTTTTGCCTAGCTTAGAGGCAATTTTTAAAGGCGCAGCGGTTGATAAATCACCAAATTTTTGGCGAGAAGGCAGTTCCCAAACAGGATAGTCCAAGGTTATATTATAATTATTGCTGGCTATCTCCTGAAGGAGAGCGGAAACTTTATCATAAAAAAATTTCATCTTAGATAATACCGGAAATTTTTAAAACTTCTTTTGCTTTGGGTTTGACAACTGGCGGGCGTTTTATGTTTTTGATAGCTATTTGAGGATCCTTTAGGCCATGTCCGGTCAAAGTACAGACAATAGTTACCTTCTTTGCTTTAACCTTTTTAAAAAAACCTTTTTTCTCTAATTTTATTAAACCGGCAACAGAAGCAGCCGAAGCCGGTTCGACAAAAACACCTTCTTCTTTTGCCAACATTTTGTAAGCTGATACAATCTGCTTATCGGTTACAGAATCTATCAACCCCCTTGATTCTTGCCTGGCTTCTATAGCTTTTTGCCAACTAGCCGGATTACCGATTCTTATAGCCGTAGCCAAGGTCTCGGGATTCTTAAAAGGCCTCCCCCTAACGATAGGAGAAGCTCCTTTTGCCTGAAACCCCAGCATTTGAGGAAGGCAAGATATTTTTCCTCTTGAATAATATTCCTTATACCCTTTCCAATAAGCAGTGATGTTACCGGCGTTACCCACAGGCAGCAAATGAAAATTAGGGCCGGATTTAAGATAATCACAAATTTCAAAAGAAGCGGTTTTTTGGCCCTCTATCCGGTACGGGTTTATCGAATTAACCAAAGTTACGGCATAATTGGCAGCTATTTCTTTTA
>JAIPHC010000011.1 GCA_021735405.1 Candidatus Omnitrophota bacterium
AGACGAAGATCAATTTATTGGTTTTGTTTTAAAAGGCAAGGCAAAAATTGTAAAACGGGAAAAGATAGAGGATAGATTAATAAAACAATGGAAAAGAAAAATAGTCGAAAGAATATCAAAGAGGGTTATTAAAAATGTTAAAAAAGCCAAAGCATCAGTTAAGCACCCTGAATCTATGTTCCCTCAACCTGAGTATTTAATCGAAATGCAAGTAGATAAAATTATTGACTTAACTCCTGCTCATCTTAAAGATTCAGTTTTAGGAGATTAATCATGAAAATAGATTCAGCTTTAAAAAAAGACATTTTGTCTGCGCAGAAATCCGAAATAACCGAATATCATATTTATCAAGTTTTAACCAATTTTATTAAAGACGGTAAAAATAAAGAAGTATTAAATAAGATTGCTCAGGAAGAGCTGAGGCATTATAATTTTTGGAAAGAAAGAAGCGGCCAAGACGTAAAGCCAAATAAGTTAAAAGTATATTTTTATGTTTTTTTGGCAAAAATTTTTGGCCTTACTTTTGGGGTAAAATTGATGGAAAAAGGTGAAAATTTTGCCCAAAGGTCGTATATAATCTTAGAAAAAAATATTGAAGGCGCTGACGCAGTCGTTGCTGATGAGAAAAGGCATGAACAAGAATTGGCAGATTTGATGAACGAAGAGCATCTTGCTTATACTGGTTCAGTTATTTTAGGTTTAAATGATGCTTTAGTTGAGCTTACTGCTGCCTTAGCCGGATTTACTCTTGCTTTACAAAAAACAAAATTGGTAGGGATAGTAGGGTTAATTACAGGGATTGCTGCGGCAATGTCTATGGCGGCTTCCGAGTATCTTTCAACTAAGGAAGAAGCGACAGGCAAGAACCCGTATAAAGCGAGTGTTTATACAGGCGTTGCTTATATATTAACTGTGATTTTTTTAATTTTTCCTTATTTTATATTTTCGAATCTGTTTATTTGTTTAGGCATTACAATTAGCATCGCTTTGCTTGCAGTATTTTTATTTACTTTTTATACTTCAGTTGCCAAAGGGCTTGATTTAAAGAAAAGATTTTGGGAAATGGCGATTTTGAGTCTTTCAATTGCCGGGATAAACTTTTTTATTGGAATTATAATCCGAAAAACTTTTGGTATTGATCTTGGTTAATGGGATATAATATTTTAATTATTGTTGTATTGTTAGGCCTTTCTGCATTTTTTTCCGCTTCAGAAACCGCCATTTTTTCTTTAAGCAAATTGACTTTAAGAAATTTAAAACAAAGATATAAACGAGCTCAAGTAATCAAAAAGCTGCTTCAGAGGCCCACCCGTCTACTTTCAGCAATTGTTTTTGGCAACCTTTTGTTTAATATCGGAATATCATCTTTGGCTACAGCTAT
This sequence comes from Candidatus Omnitrophota bacterium, assembly GCA_021735405.1. Lineage (GTDB taxonomy): Bacteria > Omnitrophota > Gorgyraeia > Duberdicusellales > 4484-171 > PXAH01. Next base: position 1,382 of record JAIPHC010000011.1, read on the forward strand.
TTTTGTGAAAAAATTTGGCTCCCAAGGCTTAATTTTTGCGATTATATTTAGCGGTTTAATTATACTTTTTTTTGGCGAGATTTTTCCTAAGATATTCGCTATCTATGCGGCTAAAGATTTTTCTTTGTTAGCTTCTTCTGTATTAAATATTTTTTCTAAAATATTTTTCCCTTTAATAGTAGGTATTGAAAAAGTAGTAAATTATTTCTCCGACCTATTGATAAAAATACCTAAAAAGAAAACTGCCGGCGGCCAGGAATTTAAAACCGCTCTTTTATTGAGTAAAAAAGGCGGCCATATTTCTCAGCAAGAAGAAGAGATGATCTCATATGTATTGGAATTTAAAGAAACTGATGCCGGAGAAATATTGACCGCCAGGGTCGATATAGAAGGTATAGAGATCAATTCTTCTCAGAAAGAAGTGATGGATTCATTAAGGAAGGCAAAACATTCTAAATTGCCGGTTTATCAAGAATCCTTAGATAATATTAAGGGAATAATATATGCAAAAGACGTATTTCTTAACCCCGAAAAAAATTGGAGCAGTTTTCTAAAAGAACCTATTTTTATTCCGGAAAGTAAAAAAATCGATGATTTACTGAAGTTATTTTTAAAAGAAAAAGCTAATATTGCTGTTGTGCTCGATGAATACGGCGGAACCGAAGGAATGATTACTTTAGAAGATGTAGTTGAGGAGATATTTGGGGAAATCTATGATGAATTTGAGAGCGTTCAAGAGCCGGTTAGAAAAATCAGCAAAAATAGCTGGCGGGTTTACGGGAAAACACCGATAAAAACAGTTAATATTGAATTAGGTTTAGACATTCCCGAAGATGAAGATACTATTGCTGGATTTTTGCTGTCAAAAGCCGAAAAAATTCCTAAAGCCGGGGAGAAATTTAAATTTAATATTTTTAAAAACTCTACTAATCGGCAAAAAAAGGTTGAGTTTGAAATTGAAAGGGCTACGGTAAGAAGAATCGTAAGCGTAATTATAACGGTGCTGGATGCGAGATGAGTTGATGAGTTATTAGTTTCCAGTCACCAGTTTCCAGTAAATACTACTGGTGACATGGTAACTGGCAACTGGGAAGCTCTAAGTGAGTAATAAGCGATAGAAAATGATTTATTTATATTTATTAGGCTGTATTTTCTTTTTTATTCTATCCGGGTTTTTTTCCGCTTCAGAAATTGGTTTTATTTCCTCTAGCCGGATCAGCCTCCAGCATAAAAAAGAAAGGAATCAAAAAGGGGCGGCCAAAGCTTATAATTATCTTATTTGGCCCGATAGGCTGTTAACTGTTGTCCTGATCGGGGTTAATTTGTCGAATGTATTAAGCGCCAGCCTGCTTACTTTTGTATTAATCAATTTAGGAATAGAAAAAAGTAATCTTTGGGCAACTTTTCTTTTTACTCCGCTGGTTGTGGTTTTTGCTGACCTTGTTCCGAAAAATATAGGCAGAATTTATAGAGAAGATTTTAGCTGTAAGATAGCGGGGTTGATAAGATTTTTTGAAATTATTTTTTATCCTTTAGTCAAATTGACTATAGGTATTAATTTTTTACTAAAAAAGATTTTCCTAAAAAATAAAAAGAAAACTTCTTTTTTTGTCACTAAAGAAGAGATAAGGCTTTTAGCCGAACAAATTCAAAAAGAAGGCCAAATTGATTTCGGAGAAAGAAAGGCTATCGAAGAAGTTTTTGAATTTAGGGAAAACAAGGTAAAAGATTTTTGCTTGCCCCGGAGGAAAATAGTCGGCTTTGATTATACTGATTCAAACAAAGACCTATTAATGAAGGTAAAACAATATAAGTTTGATCGTTATCCTGTATATAACAATAAAAAAATCATTGGTTACCTGAATGCTTATGATTTGTTTTACAATCCTGCCCGAAACTGGCGGGAATTAATCCGGCCGATTACAAAGATAGGAGTCAGCCAGCGGCTTTATCAGGCATTTTCGACTTTACAGAAGAAAAAAGAAAATATTGCTTTAGTTATAAAAGGAAATAAGATATACGGAATGATTACCCTCGAAGATTTGACCCGTGAAATACTTACCTCAATTGTCAAATTCTGAAGAAATATTTAACTCCTTTGATTTCATAAGTCATTATGTGAGAGGTGGTTATAAATGAGGGAAACGTCCCCTTAGGATAAGTTAGGTGGAAATGGTTGATTTGAGTTCTTGGGCAGATAGGCATTGGATGCCTAGTTTTTGAGCCCACTTTATCAGGCCTTTGTCTGAGGTGGCAAGAGTTGCTTTTAGTTCTTTGGCTAATAGGATCAGGTCAAAGTCTTCTTTGCTGTCTAAAATTCCTTCCCGGAGCGCAATCCGATATTCTTGCCGGGCAGATTGAATGAGTTCTTGAGCGGTTTCGCGGCTGTCTTCTCTTTTAAGGCCTCGCCGGGTGTACTTTTCAGTGATTCTTAAGCCTTTATTGACACGAGTTCGGGTTTCATCGATAAATTCATAAAAAAGAAGGGCGGGAATCGAATCTTGGTATGAGGCCGGAGCCTTTTTTTTAATTAATACATCTTTATCGGCAGGCAGTTCTTTGGTAAAATTTATTAATTCTTGATAAACAGACGGAGGGATATAACAGGCAAGATCGTTTTTAGCCTCGATAATTTTAACGAAGTTGTTTAATGCTTCTCTAGGGCTTTTGCCAAAAAATTTTCTTGAATCAGGATTAACAAAGATGCTAGTATCCAGTACAATTTTTTTAGTTTGTTTATTCATGTTACTTATTGTAAAAGATAGAGATAAAAATACAACTTATTTTTTAGAAAAGGACTTTTTTATTGACTTTTTAGTTTTGAGAAGGTAAACTATAGGAAAGTTTATCAAAAAAAAGGGGGACATTATGTCGAAGTATAAAGTTGCGGCTTTTATCTTAATTTTATTTTTATTTTTGGGTTGCGACAAAATCATACCGATTATGCCTACCAGCGATGATCAGCTGAAACAAGAATCAACTTCTACCATAAAAGGCCCGCTTTTAGCTAAGGTTAACGGATGGGCAATGGGGCTGGATGATTTTAGGCAGCGCCTTGATGCTTTAAAGGCTATGGCTCCCGAAGGCCAGCGGGCTCAAGAGTTAACCAGCCAGGATAAGAAAAGCATCTTGCAGGAGCTAGTCAACGTCCAGATTTTATCCAAGGTTGCCAAAGAAAGAGGGATAGACAAAGATAGAGACGTAAAAAAAGCTGTTGAGAATTTTAGAAAATCTTTATTAGTTCAGAAATTGCGGGAAAACATTACCAAGGATGTAGTGGTTACCGATGCTGAAATAGAGAATTTTTACAATACCAACAAGCTGGCTTTTCAAAGGCCGGAAGAAAGGCGGGTAAGGGAAATTGTTGTTTCGTCTGAATCGCAAGCTAAAAATATATTAATAAGGCTGCTTCAGGGCGAAAATTTTTCTGTAGTAGCCAGGGCAGTGTCTAATTCAGAATCAGCCGGCAAGGGAGGGGATTTAGGTTACATTACTCCTCAACCGGAAGAAAGATTCCAAAAATTTTGGGAAGTAGTTTTTACCACCGATGAAGGAGAAACTTCTAGTTATTTTAAAGGGCCAGAAGGCTATTATATAGTAAAAGTAGAAGATGTACGGGGCGGCGAGGCTCAGCCTTTGAATGAGGTAAAAAGCCAAATTCGGCAGTATTTAAAGTCACAAAAAATACAAACTAAAATAGAAGATATAATTTATGAAACAAAACAAAGATTAAAGGTTACGGTTAACGAATACTTGATAGAATAATGGATAAGAAAAAATTTATTAATTTAGGTATAGGCGTAGTTTTAGCGATAGTCGCTATTTTTATCATTAACGCCCGCTTGCAGGAAAGGGAAAGAATTATCCAGCGTCTTATTCAGAAAGGCCAGATTACGCAGGTTTTGGTAGCAAGCAGAGATATCGAAAAAGGTGAAGTTATAAGAGAAAATATGCTGGGTTTTATTAAAATTCCTTCAAAAAGCTTAAAAAACAACGCTCTTCAGTCGCCTGAATCCGCGATAGGAAAGGTTGCCAGGGTCGATATATTAAAGAAACAAGAGATATTGTCGAATATGGTGGCTTTGCCTGAGGGGGCTCAAAGTTTATCGGAAAAAACTCCTCCCGGCAAAAAAGCTTATACTGTATCAATCGATAGAATTTCAGCTGTAGGCGGGAACATAAGAGACGGAAACAGGGTTGATGTTATAGGGATAATGCAGCTTCCCGAAACTCAGGGACAGACCGTAATGACTCTTTTTGAGAACGCAAAGGTATTAGAGATCGGCGGCGGAAAAAACTTAGAAAGCATAACTTTAGCTTTAACTTCGGAGCAAATTAAAATTCTTACTTTTGCGCTTCAAAACGGGCAAGTAAAGATGGTTTTGCGATCTCCCGGGGATAAAGCGGAGGGAACAGCTTTTCAACCTTTTACCTATCAGACATTTATGCAAAAGATTTATAATGCTATGGGGATTCAGCCTCAGCAAGGCCCTGTTAAGCAGGCACCGCCCAGCGTTGAAATTTACCGGGGAGGAAGCCAAGGGGAATGATGAATTTTTCGAAAATTTTTCTTTTTTTAGTTTTAATTTTTATTGCTGCTCTCATTATTTTTCCTTCTTTTGTTTTTAGCCAGAATGACTACTATCAAGCGTTGATGTTCGATGAAGGCGCTGGTAATGAAGTCGATATTGTAGTAGGAGATATTCAGGTTATAAAAATAGAAGGGATAAGAAGGGTATCGATTCGAGATCCCGGGATTGCGGATATTCAAAAAGCAGAAGCGGGTGAAATTATAGTTGCAGGCAGAAGCCAGGGGGCTACTTTGCTTACTGTCTGGACTGAAACCGGCAAACAGCAGTTTAGGGTTAATGTTATTTCCGAAGATTTGCCGGCTTTAAAGAAAAAACTCAAAGATATTATCCAGCAAAAACTAGGGATAACAAGTGTAACTTTTCGCGAAAACAAATCAACCGGAAAAATTATGCTTTTAGGCAATATTACTCAATCCCAACGGGATAAAATCGAACAAGTTATTGCTCCTTTTGCCTCTAAAGTCGAGGATCTTTTAGTTACCAAAAAAGAACAAGAAATGGTTGAAATCGATGTTCAAATTTTAGAACTTAATAAAACTTATACAAAAAATTTAGGTGTTGACTGGACCGATGACATTGATTTTACAGAAGCCGCGCCTGGCGCATCAACCAGCTGGAGGTCATTATGGCAAACTGGAACTTGGTCAAGAGGTAATTTAAGCGCGACTCTTAATTTGTTAATAAAAGAAGATAAAGGAAGGATATTATCCCGCCCTAAACTTTTATGCTTAAATGGCGAAGAAGCCGAGCTTCTTGTCGGTGGTGAAGTCCCTGTATTGGAGGCAGCGACTACCGGAAGTGAGGGCAGCAGCGCAACTAGTTCGGCTTCGATTGAGTATAAAGAGTATGGGATAAAACTATTGATTAAACCTTTTATTTTAGAAGAACAAATTTATCTTTCGATTACCGCAGAAGTAAGCGATGTGACAGATGTCAATGCCCTGACGATTCAAGGGACAACTACTCCGGCTTTTACTAAAAGAAAAGCTCAAACCGTAGTTAATGTACAGTCAGGCAATACTGTATTTATCGGAGGCCTTATCGACAGCGACGATTCGGATATTGTGGAAAAATTTCCCGGTTTTTCGAAAATACCTATATTGGGGGCACTTTTTCGTTCCAAAGATTTTAGCAACGAAAAAACAGAACTTTTTATAACCTTAACTCCCAAGATTATTAATTTAGCCAAAGCTAAAAAAAAGTTAAAAAAGGAGAATAAGGCGAAATCCGAATTAGATATTGGTTTTTATCATTCCGGCCAATCTCAAATTCCCTTAAATTTGCAAAATTATGCTTTGGGAATTCAGCAAGTAATTTCAGAAAATATATCCTATCCGCGGCAACTATTTGGAACCGGCTGGCAGGGCCGGGTAGTTTTATACCTTGAGTTGGATCAATACGGAGAACTTAAAGATGCCAGGATAAAAGAATCTTCCGGTTATAAAATATTCGACCAAGACGCTTTGGGCTTAGTTAAAAAGCTGACATTTAGTTCTCTTCCTCCCGAAATTAAGGAAGAAGAGATCAATATTGAAGTTCCAATTTTCTATAAAGAAGCTAAGTAAAATAAACTTGATTTTAGATAAGCAATTTAATAATCTTTCCTTGATTGAAATTATCTTAAAATAAAATATTTATAGAGATGAATAATTCCAAACTTATTACTTTAATTAGCCCGAAGGGGGGAGTTGGGAAAACTATTATTTCTCTTAATTTAGCAACAGCTCTTGCTTTGGAGAAAAAAAAGACGATACTTCTTGACCTAGATTTAAGGGCCCCGCAAGGAACCCATAAGTTGATGGATATAAAATGTAAGTATTCCCTTTATAATCTGGCAAACTCTATTTCCAAGTTTAAAAGGGGAGAACGACACCTAGTAAGTTATGTTGCTCGCCACAACAGCGGCCTATTTTATCTACCTGGTATTTTAAAGACAAAAGAAAAATTTTCTTTAACTCCCGAGGTAATTCGGGATTTTTTGCTGCTTCTTTCCGATAACTTCGAATATGTAATAATCGACGGTGGCAGTGAGCTTACCGATCAATTAATAACTATTTTAGACAGTTCTAATTTAATTGGGTTGGTTTTGTCTCCGGATATCGTATCTATTTATCAAAACGAATGGATAATCGATACTCTGCAAAGCTTAGGGTATCCGATTAAAATGATTAAAACTATTTTAAACCGGGCTGAAAGTAAGGGCGGAGTGAGTGTCCAGGAAATAAAAGTATTGCTTAATAGCGAAATAATTTCTTTGGTCCCATCAGAAGGCAAGGCCGTAGGCTATGCCGTTAATAAAGGCTGTCCTGTTGTAATAGACAGCCCTCGGTCTAAGATTAGCCAGGCGTTTGCCGAATTATCCAAGAAGTTAATAAAGAATCCGGATATTTTTATAAAGAGAAAGGACCTGCATGATATAAGAGTAAGGGTGACTCGGGAAAAAGAAAGAAAAGAAACTATTTTAGAGAAAAATTTAGACGAAGAAAAAAAAGCACCGAAAAAACTGGCAGAAGAAGAAGACGCGATAATTCAGCTTAAAAAGAAGGTGCAAATGCGGCTTCTTGACGAGATGGACTTAAAACGCCTGCCTCTTGAAAAAATTTTATCCGATAGAAATCGGATGAAAGATTTACGCAACAGAGCGAAAAAAATAGTAACCAATATTATTTCACAGGAAGCCGGCGGGTTTATTTCATCAGCGGAGGTACGGGCGAAAATAATAAAAGAGATATTGGATGAGGCTTTAGGCCTGGGGCCGTTAGAGGATTTACTTAACAATGACGCGGTGACAGAAGTTATGGTGAATAATAAAGATCAAGTTTTTATCGAAGAAAAGGGGCGATTAAAGCTCACTACCAAAAAATTTATTTCTAATAATCAGGTAAGGATTACGATTGAAAGAGTTCTTGCTCCTTTGGGAAGAAGAATCGATGAATCCGTTCCTTATGTTGACGCGCGCCTTAAGGATGGTTCCCGGGTTAATGCGATTATTCCGCCGCTTTCTTTAAGCGGGCCGACTATAACTATCAGGAAGTTTTCTCGAAAAAGATTGGGGATGAATGAATTAATTAAAGATTTTGGCAGTTTATCAGAAGATATGGGCAGTTTTTTAAAAGCTTCAGTCGAATCAAGAAAAAATATTTTAGTTTCGGGAGGTACAGGTTCGGGTAAGACTACTTTTTTAAATATTCTTTCTTCTTATTTACCGGAAGGTGAAAGAATCGTAACTATTGAAGATTCGGCCGAGCTCCAGCTGCATCAGAATCATTGGATAAGGCTCGAATCCCGGCCTCCTAATATTGAGGGCAAAGGCGCAATAACTATTAGGGAATTGTTTAGGAATACTTTAAGGATGCGCCCTGACAGGATTGTGGTTGGGGAATGCCGGGGCCAAGAGGTATTAGATATGCTCCAGGCGATGAATACCGGCCATGACGGCAGTATGACCACGATTCACGCTAATTCTCCCCGGGATGTTTTGATTCGCCTTGACAGCATGATTCTCATGAGCGGGGTAGAACTGCCTTTGCGGGCGATACGGGAGATGATTTCATCGGCAATCGATTTGATAGTGCATACTGCCCGGCTTTCAGACGGGTCACGTAAGATTACCCGGATTACCGAAATCGCCGGAATGGTCGATGAAACTCATGTCAATTTGCAAGATATATTTAACTTCCGTCAAACCGGAGTAGATAAAGAACAGAAGGTTTTGGGAGATTTTGTTCCTTTAGGCAATATCCCAACTTATTACGATGAAATGAAAGCAAGAGGAATAGAGCTGCCCAGAGATATGTTTATTCCGGAGGATTAATTATGGCAGAAGGCGCAAAAAAATTACAAAAATTACTCGATGATCCGATAACAACCGAGATAATGATTAACGGGCCCAAGGCTGTATTTTTAGAAAAGGACGGAAAAACCTATAAAGAAGATATACATTTCAGCGAAGAAGATATAAAAGATATTATCAAGCAATTTTTTATTAAAAATGGAAAAATGGTTTCTAAGAATCATCCTTACGCCGATCTCTGTTTAGAAGACGGTTCCCGGCTGAATATAATTTTAGCTCCAATGTCCCGCTGTGGCAGCTCGATTACAATCAGAAAATTTTCTCAAGAGATAAAAAGCTTAGATGATTTACTGGAAAGAAACGCATTAAGCCAGAATATGGCCGGATTTTTAAAAAGCTGCATAAAAGGAAAATTGAATATACTGTTTTCCGGGGCAACAGGAACCGGTAAAACTACCACTTTAGAGATGCTTTCTTATTCGATTCCCGAAGATGAACGAATTGTAACTATCGAAGATACCGCCGAGCTCCAACTGCATCAGCCGAATCTTGTTCCCCTTGAGACCAGAGATCCCGATGAGGAAGGTAAAGGCGGAGTAACTTTAGGAGATCTTATTAAAAACGCTTTAAGGATGCGCCCTGACAGGGTTATTTTAGGCGAAGTACGAGGAGAGGAGGCATTGGACATGGTGCAAGCTATGGCTACCGGCCATACCGGAACTCTGGCTGTAGTTCACGGAAGCAGCCCCAAAGATATTTTAGGTAGAATCGAGGCGATGGTTTTGTCTTCGGGGATAAAGTTACCTTTAGAAGAAATAAGAAAGATGCTTGCTTCTACTTTAGACATAGTTATCCAGCACCATCGTTTTACCGATGGATCCCGCCGCATTACCCACATAACAGAAGTCCGCGATATCCAGCAAGGAGAAATCAATTTGCAGGATTTATTTGTTTTTAGAAGAGAAGGTAAAACTCCCGAAGGAAAAATCAAAGGAAGTTTTAAAACGGTTATGAAACGATATCCCAAGTTTTTTACCGACTTGCGGAGAATGAACCTAATCGACGATAAAATTTTCTCCGACTAGCCCACCACAATTAATTACTAGAGGTTTCCAGTTACCAGTTTCCAAGTCACCAGATTCCAGAGAATAATAGGTTTCCAGTTCCCAGTGAGTACTACTGGTGACAGGCAACTGGGAACAGGTAACCCTATTGTTAACGAAATTATAAAATTGGCTTGAAAAATATTTTTTTTATATGTTATCTTTAAATCAAAGAGGGCTTTAGTAATAACCTAAGCCAAGGGGGCAGACGCCCCCTCGTTTTTTTAGCAGGAATTCCCATCTTCGAGGTGGTATTTTTTATGATATAATAAAACTAGTTATGTTTGAGAAAGTTAATAAAGCAATAGACTTTTTTCGCTGGCCGGCTTTCTTTATTCTTTTTTCTTACCTGGTTCTTTTTGCTTCCTTTAACCTGCATGGTTTGGATTATTTATTTCACATAAAAAGCGGCGAATATATATTAGAAACCGGCCAAGTACCCCGCGAAGATGTATTTTCTTTTACCCAAGAAGGTAAAGAGTGGGACAACCATGAGTGGCTTTATCAGGTATTAATCTATAAAATATATCAACAATTCGGAATTGAAGGGTTAATTTTATTTAAGGCCATAATTTTGATTATAGCTTTTTTTCTGTTGACGGCTATCGCTTTAAAAATCGATTGGATTTTTGCTTTTTTTCTAATATTTTTTAGTTTAAAAGTTTCATTTGCCCGTTTTACCTTAAGGCCGGACCATCTTAGTTTTCTTTTCTTTATTTTATTTTTGATACCTTTTGTTTTTAAAAAAAAGAAGCTTTTGTACAGCCTTCCCTTTATTCAGGTAATTTGGGTAAATACTCATGGTTTTTTCTTCCTCGGGCCGCTGGTTTTGCTTCTTTACCTATTTAGCGGCTGGTTAGGTAAAAAAAATCACAATCAGTTTTATAAAAAAGCAAAAATCATAACACTTTTTACAATTTTTGCCTGTTTAATCAATCCTTATCCGATTACTACTTTAATCTATCCTTTAAAGATTATAAAAGATATTTTAGGCGGCCGGCAGACTATTTTTTACCAAAGCATTCAGGAATTGCGCAGCCCTTTAACCCCCTTTTCTTTAAATTCTTTATATATAAAATATTTTATTTTTACCAGTTTTTTTGCTTTTATTTTCATCCGGCCTAACTTTTTTTATTTATTTCTTTGGGCGGTTATGGCTCTTTTTTCTCTAAATTCGATGCGGAATTTCTATTTTTACATACCCGCGGCAATAGCTTTGGTGCAAAATAGGTTTTTTTACATTAAGCGTTATTTTTTAAGGGAAGTTGTGACCGTTAAAGGATTTTTTCTTATAAGAATTTTACTGTTTATTTTTATTGCGCAGATTTCGCTAACCACTGCAGGCCAAATTATAAATGCTCCTAAAACTAAATATTCTTATCTTGATTTTTCTTTAGAAAATTCAGTTGAAAGCAGCTCAAAGTTTTTCAGGCAAAGGGAAACAGAATACCCTAAAAAATTAATTAATTTTATTAAAAATAATCAATTACCGGATAATATGTACAATAATTTTAATTTAGGGTCAAATTTAATATTTAATTTTTATCCAAAAAGGAAAGTTTTTATCGACGGCAGGGCTGAGTTTTACGGGCAAGATTTTTTTCGGTTTTATAACAATATTAATTCGGGAAACAAGGCCGCTTTAGATGAAGCCGTCGAAAGATATAAATTAAAGGGGTTTATAATCGGGTATAAAAGGGATAATCCGCCGGAGCTGATTTTTACCCTTTATAAAAAGGGTTACAGGTGTATTTATTTTGGCATGGATGGAATTATTTTTATAAAAGAATCGGTATTAAAAGATTATCCAAATTTAAGGAAAAAAAAGATTGATTTTAGTCAGTATCAGCCGGAAAGTCTTGATTTTATTAAAGATGTAAAGCTGTATACACCCTATGCAGAAGGATTATATAAAAAAGGTTATGTTTTGTATCGGCTAGGCTTTTACAACAAGAGCAGAATACATATGAGTAATTTGTTAAATATCTATCCGGGTGGTTATAAGGCATTATATATTTTAGCAAAAATAAAGTATAAGAATAAAAATTACGAACAAGCTTATATTTTTGCCCGCAAAGCGCTTGGCTTTAATTCTAACTTTAAAAAAGCTAAAAAATTTATTGCAAGAATTTATCTAGACCTAGGTAAGGAAAAACCAGCCAGAGAACTTTTAGATGAGCTAAATTTAAATTTAGAGAAATTTAAGACTGAAAAGGTAAAATAAATTATTTCTTATTAATTAAAGTATTTTTTACTATATTTTTGATTTCTCTGTATATTTTTTCTTGATTATTCTCTAAAGTCCAGCCAATAAATTTTAAGGTTAATTTATCTTTTTTTATGTATATAATCAAGTAGTCTTGCCTGGTGCCTTGGATAATATCTGTATATTGGATTCCAAAACCGGTATTTTTATCGGGGAAAAAGGACATATTATTTATTTTAACCGTTTTTTTCGTTTTTAGGTTGGCGGCTAATCTTTTTTTTATTTGGCCGAGGCTATAGTTTTCTTTAAAGCCGTTGTTTTCATTAGGAATGATCAAGCAGAATGAATTTCCGTCTTGGGTAAATAAAGCAATTTCGGCTTCTGTTTTTAAAAATTTTTCTTTTACTCTGGCAAAGTTTTTTCTCGGCACTATTTTCCAGTGAGAAGGAACATCTATTGTGAAGTTATACTTTTGAATAGTATAGCTGTTTTTTCCGTATTTTTTAAGGTTAACTAAAAGAGGCTGTTTATAAGTTATATAATAGCCGGTGGAGCAGGCGTTGATAGATATTAAAATTAAGGTAAAGACCGCTAAAATAACCGGTTTTTTGACTCTGTTTAAGCCTAACCAGGCAAGGGAGAGCAAGATTCCGATTTTTGCCCAGATAAAGCCGTATTGGATGCCGGTGAGATAACGAATAGAAAGCCAGCAAATTAGCCCGAGAAACAATCTCAAGAAAAAAGTTTTTCTAATTCCAGGCTTATTTTTAAAAAATGCAAAGGCAAGATAAAAGTCAAAAAGAGAAAAGGCAAGATTTAGATATCCGAGTAAGTTTTTAGGTAAATATATAATCTGCCAAAGAAAAAGAAAAAATTCAACTAATCCCGCTGCCAAAAGGACCAGAGCTAAAGTTTCATGATTTGAATTTACTTTAGATTTTTGTGTCATTGTTCTGCAATTAGTGTAACGCAATTTTTAAGGTTTAGCAAGAGGCAACAGGTAATAGTATGAGGTTGCCAGTTTCCAGTTGCCAGTTCCCAGCAAATATTACTGGTGACATGGCGACTGGTAACTGGGAACTATGTGATTATCAAAAGAAAGTAATTACTTTCTTTTGCGCGATTGAGCCTGTGGATAAACTTCTTTTCGGTGTCCTATTTTAAAAATGATAATATTTTTTTTATTTATTTTATAAATTACTCGGTAATCACCCACGCGGAGTTTTCGATACCGGCGCAGGCCTTTTTTTAAAGGCTGTCCATATTTTTCAGGTTCTGCTTGTAGTCTTTTCTCGATAGCTGCGCGAATTCTTTTTTGCAAATTTTTAGGTATTTTTGGTAGGTCTTTTCTTTTAACATCCGGATGATAGCAAAGATTATAAATCATTTATTCCCAAGTTTCTTTATGAGAGAGAGATTTTTTAGAAGAGAAAGTTTTTTCTCTTTTTTGGGCAGATTTTTGCCAGTAAAGATCTTCATGAATCTCCAAAGCTTCTTTAATTAAATCCCTTGCCGCTAGAGACAGGGAAATACCTTCTTTATGGGCTAATTTATTTAAAGTTTTATATAAATTAGGTTCCAATACTACATTTAAACGGGGATTTTTTGTTGGCATGATTTTCACCTCCATATTAAATGTATCACATATGATGAACTTTGTCAAGGAGTAGCATGTAGTGGCATGGGGTTGCCAGTTGCCAGGTTACCAGTTAGAGGCTTATGTATAGTTTCCAGAGTAAATTACCAACTTCTTGACGTAAATTTTGTAATTTTTTATGTTGTTTTTGAGAAAAATAATTTAATTTTAAACAAAAATCTATAAGATATTCTGTTTCTGCAAGGGATCCTAAAGCTATATTTAGGAATCTTTTTAATTCTTTTTTTCCTTGCCGGCCTGTACCTTCGACAAGATTAGTTGGTACTGATAATGCTGCTCTTCTTAATTGAGAGGTAATACCATAAATTTCATCTTTTGGAAATTTGCTAGTTTCAATATAGATAGAATAAGCTAAACTATCTGCTTTCTGCCAAACTATTAAGTTTTTGTATCCAGCATGTCCCATTTTTACCCCCTTTTTAGTTTTGTTAACAAATAGAGTTTCCAGTTTCCAGATTCCCAGGTCACCAGTATTTTTGCTGTCAACTGGGTACTATATTTTCTGGTGATTTGGAGACTTGGCACTGGCAACCCCATTGATTACCCTCTTTACTTATAGACGAAACAAATCGCCAAATTCTTTCATTTTTTTTTCAACTGGAAACTGGTGACCTGGATACTGGCAACCCATAGCTATTTAGAAAAAGAGGTGACTTGGCAACTGGCGACTTTTACTCTATAATAGATAACGATGAAAAAGAAAGTTAATGCCAGCCTAAAAAAACTTGTCTTGAGCCAGCATAAAAAAAATCCTGCCTTAGGGGTCAGAAAGCTTGCTGATTTGTTAAAAAAAGAATACGGAATTTCTTTATCAAAAAGCACGGTTCATTCTTTGCTCCGGTCCAAGGGAGAGAAGTTAAAAAAAGGCGCAAAAAAAGCTAAAGCGGCTTATAAGAAAAAAGAGCTGGATGAGGCCGGGTTAATGATTTTGCGTTGTATCGACAGCCAAATTGGCTTTTTTGATTATCTTGCCGATGAGCTGAAAATATATCTTCCTAAGCTGAAAAAAGAATTAATCAAAAAGTTCATAATTTTAATTAGTTTTGCTTCTTTGCTGGTTGAAGATTTAGATCAAGTTATTCGAAGAAAAAGTTTTTTAAGATTAACTGGTTTAAATAGATTTCCAGCTAAGAAGTTTAATTATTTTAAACAATTGATTAAACGCTACCAGCCAATCATAGAGCTTAAGCCGCTTGATAAAAATTTAATTCTTATAGCCGGCGTCAAAATTATATTCAGAGACGGTTCGTATATCTTCTCCGATCCAAGACTAACCACTCTTTGGGATAATTTGCCCCAAATAGACTATTTTTTCGCTTCTTTTAAATCCTGTAAAGAAAGAATAGTAAGAATGTTAAATCAGAAATGCTTAATTTTTGGCTATACCAAAAGTTTTGATTATCTATCCGATTTAGTTTTTAAATTAAACAAGAGCAAAGAAAGCCAAATAGCAAAAATTGAGTTTTTTGACTTAAGTTCAAAATTAATCGAACAAATAAAGGTAGATAAGAAAATTGATATTATTTTAGGATATTATCCAAAAGGTATTGGCAAAGGGGTAAGATTTAGTAAAAATAAGAGTTCTTACAGCCGAATTCACCTTGAACAATTAGGATCTTTTTATTTAATGAATATATATGCAGAATTTTTACAATTATCTGGTAATAATAGAGTTACACTGAATAATGTCCTAATAAACGATAAAAGTTACGGCCTTCCTAATTGGGGGATAATTACTTTTTTAACCAGGCTATCTAAGGAAAAAGTTAAAGGTATCTTTAAAAATTATATCTATTTATGGCCTGAACTGGAAAAAAATTTATTTGAAGGGACAAAAGAGATAGAAAGTTCTTTTTTAAAGGAAGAAAGTAAAAGGGAAGGAATAGATAAAATGATACCCAATAAGTTGGTGATATCTAAATTAGATAAGTTAGGCAGGGTAAGCCAGCTGCTTTTGGTTATCGCTAAAGAGTCCATTAAAGGCTTGGAACCGCGGAGAAAAAGCGGTTTTTTAGAAACCGGCAAAGACTATATTCTTTTAGTTTTAAGCGGAGCGTCATCTATTACTAAAAAAAGGCTTAATAAACAAGCTTTTTTTGTCGATAAAAAAAGAGTAATCTTTGGTTAAAATGCCAAAAGTGGTATAATGTAATCGCTTTCAAAAACCTTATTTTTTCTTGCTCATTTTGTTGAAATAGGTGCTTTAATATGGTATATTTACTCTGCGCTCGGGAGGCGACGAAAAGGCAACCCTTAACCAGAGAGTAGTGTAATAAGATGGCTGTTAAGGGCAATGCAAAGTCACGGATCTTAATAAAGGTCTTATTAGTGCGGTTTAAAAAAGATAGCCGGACTGCCGAAGGTCTCCCGAAGATTAAGGCAGTCCGGTTTTTTGTTATACAGATGCACACAGATAAAGACAGATTAACAGAGATGAGTGGAGGAAAGAAGATGAAAAGTTTTAGAGAGAAAAAGAAAAAATCGCAGTCAGTGGTTGAGTACGCGGTGGCTTTTATGGTGGTAGCCGCCAGTTTAATCTCGGTAGGTTTTATCGCAAACGCTAAAGGCATTTTTCAAAATCATTTTAGTGAGGCGTCTGGTAAAATAAAAGCGGATTCAGGCAGTAAGATGGCGGTTAATACTTCGGCGGCAAATTTAGCCAGTTTAATTCAAAATAAAGGTTATGCGGATTTTAATCAGGCGGCGGGAATGTATGGTGATAACCCCGATCAGGTTTCTGAAGACTTTGCTTCCGTAGACAGCAATACTTCGATAGCTTCGGTGCTGGGTTCCGGTTCTTCGGAAGGAGATATGGGCGGAGATCTTAGCGCCGAAGAGATGTATGAAATTACCGAAGCAGGATACGAGCAAGCTCAAGAAAATGTAGAACAGGCAGAAACAGGCGTTGAGGCCGCGGAAAATTATAAAGATCAAGCTTACGCAGATTGGCAGAAAGCTGAAGCTGATTATCAATATTGGGATAAAGAATACGAAAAGTATAAAGAATTATATGAACAATACGGAAATAGCCCTTCGGATATTGGTTATAAGGAGATGATGGACGAGGCTAAAGCTGAAAGGGATCAAGCCCGGGAAATAGCCGATGAGTTAGAAGAAGAGTATAATCAAAGAGTGGAAGATTATGAATTATCCTTAGAAGCGCTGGATACAGCGGTCAATATGGAAAATCAAGCCTATCAAGATTATTTAGAGGCAAAAGAAGAGTATGAAAGTTAATAAAGATGTTTTAGAAAAAAAATGCCAGAGTGTTTTAGAATATTCACTTTTGATAATGGTGATAGCCGCGGCGTTGATGGCGATGCATAAATATGTAAGCAGAGCCTTTAACGCCAGGCTAAAGCAGGTACAGGAAGAGTTAGATGAATCTTCACGATAATTTAAGGAGGTGAAGGATGTTGAGGAAAGGGCAAAGTATTTTAGAGTATATGGTCATCTTAGCTGTAATAATCGCTGCGGTTGTAGCCGGAGCTAATTTAATGCAGAGTTCGACCGACCAAGGGTTAGAAGATTCGACTAATGCGATGAAAGCTGCAACGTCAAAGTTTAAAAGTCAAATTGGCGGCGGGACCGGAGAATAAAAAAAATAATTTTAGGAGGTGGCAGATGTTAATTTGTTTAAGGAAAAAAATAAGAGCCCAGTCGACGGCAGAATATGCGATCTTTTTCGGGATAGTTATTGCTGTGGCGATTGGAATGCAGAAGTATTTAAAAAGAGGCATGCAGGGTAAGGTAAAATCAGTTACCGACGCGGTAAGCGGATCGGCAGTTGGCGATACGATTGCCGGTACCGGCGTAACTCTGGCTGATGAGGGCCAGTATGTGCCTTATTATCTGCAAAATCAAGATTCAGGCACAACTAATAGGCAGCAAACTGCGGGGAAGTCAACTACCTTAAACGAGGACGGTTCTCTTACCAGAAACGAAACTCAAAATGTAGGAGTTAACGCTCAAAAGACAGAAAATTATTCAGGAATGTAAAAGCTGGGTTCATTAGTTTATAAGAAGAAAGATAAGGAGGTTTAAATGTTAATTAAAATGCAAAAGGGGCAAAGTACTTTAGAGTATGCCGCTTTGTTTGCGGTGGTTGTTGGCGCAATTATCGCCGGCCAGGTTTATTTTAAGCGCGGCGTACAGGGTAAGCTTAAATCATCGGCTGATGAGATGGGAGAACAATATTCGTTTGGAGCAACCGGGACTATTACCCAAAATATGAGTTCTAACTCTTTCGAATCTACCGGAAATGGAACAACTAACACGAATTCCCAGCAAACTCAAGATAAGGCCACAAATTTAAGTATTGGAGAATATGGAACCGAGTATTGGGGAGAAGAGGAATAATTTATAGAGAAAGCAAGAAATTAAAGGAGATGGTTTTTCAGGTGCGCAAAGCCCAAAGTTTAGTTAATTACGGAATATTGTTTGTTACTATTTCTTTAGCTCTTTTTGGGATGGTTAAGTATTTTAAAAGGGGTATTCAGGGAAAAGTTGCCGGTTTATCGGATGCGATGATAGCGCCGCAGTCGGAGCATTTGGCTTATACCGATGAGGATATGGAATATAATGCTACATATTCTCAGAGCGCTAACAGCCAAACGACCTTGTCTGACGGGGGGGCTCAATCGAAAGTTTCAACAGCTACCGCAGCCAGTAACAGCTACACTGTTACCGAAGACCCAGATTATGTTCCGGCAGACAGCCTGGATTAAAAAAATATGATTCAAAAAATTCAAAAAGCACAAGCATTAAGCGAGATGGCGTTGTTTGGGAGTATAATATTGCTCTGTTTTTACTATTTGTTAACCTATCTTCAAAGAGTCGACAGGCAGCAGTACCTTCTTCAGGAATCTTTCCGCAGCGCTTTAAAAATGGCCTCTAATCCGGCAAATGGTTCGGTAGCTTATAACATTTTCTCAAACCGGAGGCAGGTGAGCATTAATTCTCCTTTGATTGGAGAAAGAAGCCAGCTAAGCGGTGCCGGCCAAGTCTATTGGGGCGCGGTTGAGTATGAATTGCCTCCCTATGACCCGGCTATACACGGCGGTGAAGACGGAGAAGATTATGGGCCGGAGGTGGTAGACGACTTGGAATCAAAACAATACTATAGATTTAACAAAGATGAGCTGGATTTAACCGATAATTTAAAGATAGGGACAGTTACAATGGATGAGTTATCCGAATTCACCAGTGCTCCGGATGATTTATGGGATGATTTGGTAAATAATGGTTATATAGATGGTAATGGTAATATTTTAGATGCTTTTACCGATTTGGAGGATTCTTCCGACTTGGAGTTAGATAATGAATACGAGGATAATGAGGGAGAAGAGTTAACTAAGTTCGATATATGTAATTTTTTAGAGAGCGAACAAATGGCCAGCCCGGAGGTTGACATCACTTCGAACTCAGATAGAGACAGTTCGACTACGATAACCTATGGCGACAGCAATATAAGCAGTCAAAGCAGAGCCGGAGAAAAAGATACGGTTACTTATACTTTAACTGCCGAAGAGACCGGAGGAGCCATTTATACGATTAGCCAGGGGCTTGACACAGACGGTGAATACAGCCAAGCCGCCGTGGGCACAAAAGTATATAATGTAATGAGAGAAGGAAATGAAGATCTCAACTGGACGGTTTCAAAATGACGGGAGAAAGAAAAAAAACCCAAGTTACTTTAGAATTGGCGGTGACTTTTATTACTTTTTGCCTTCTTGTTTTAGGGATAGTTAATATCTGGATTTGGGGCCACGCTCAAATTGTAGGAAGAAGCAGCGGCTATGAAGAAGACCGGTTAATTTCAGGCAGCGCCGACCCCGGCAGATGGCCTTCCTATACACCTAAAACCTTAGAAGAAGATTGGGTTATTATCGATGGTTGATAAAAAAACTAAAAAAGCACAATCAGCGATAGAGTATGCGGTGTTAATTGTGATTATAGTTGGAGCGTTGATAGCTTTTAGTGTTTATCTAAAAAGGGCTTCTCAGGGCAGAATGAGAGACGCTGCCGATGCCTACGGAGGCATGATGCAGTATGAGAAATAGATTGGAGATGGGAGATTGGAAATAAGGATAAGCAGGTAAAAGATTTAAAGATACTAATTGTTTGTGAATACGAAAGGGAATGATAGAATAGATGGGAGATTGGAGATAAAGTTTTTGGTTTTGGTATTATAATTTATAATTTTGAACTTATTTCGAATTTCGATATTCGAATTTCGGACTTTTTATTATTATGAATATTGAAATATTATTCGGTTACCTGGTATTATTTGCAGGAATCGCGCTTACTATATTTTACGGCATTCCCGTGATCCTTCCTTATTGGCTTAAGCACGTAGATGAAAAAGTAACTACGGCCGATACTTTTCTTTCCCAATCTTTTATTTTTATCGATAGGAAAAGGTTATTTTTTATTTGTACAGCCGCCGCTATAGTTGGGGCTGTAATCGGTTTTATGGTTTTAGGTAATATTATCGGCGCCGGCGCCGGACTTTTAACCGGTGTAATCGTTCCTCCCTTTGTGGCAAAAGTGGTTAAACAGAGGCGGCAGATTAAATTTCTCGGACAGCTCAACGATGTATTGATGATTATGTCTTCTTCCTTAAGAGGAGGCCTTTCATTAGTACAGGCGGCAGAGGCGGTTACCGAAGATATGGACAAGCCGGCCAGCGATGAATTTTCACTGATGGTCCGGGAGATAAAAATGGGGATATCCCTTGAAGATGCTTTAAAAAGATTGGCCGAAAGGATGCCATCTGAAGAGATAGATTTAATAGTATCGGCTATTTTGGTTTCCCGGGAAACCGGCGGAGACTTGATTAAAACCTTTAAGAATTTAGTTACTACCATGAGGGATAAAGCCAGAGTTAAAGAGATGATCAGCACTCTTACTTTGCAGGCAAAAATTCAGGGTTTTATCATGTTTGTGCTCCCCTTTGCTTTTATCGCCGTGGTTTTAAAAAGCAATCCCGATCATTTCAAACCGTTTTTTGAAACTGATTTAGGCAGGGTTTTGCTTATTGCCGCGATAATAGTTGAGTTAATCGCAATGTTTTTTATTTACCTTTTTAGTAAGATAGAGGCTTGATATGATTGTTGGATATTTTATTATCGTTGTTGCTTTAGTTATTATTTTTACCACCCTTGCTTCCGAGGAAAGCGAGACTGTTTCATTGGGAGCGGTTAAGGCTGAAAGAAAAAGGAGGAAAGCTGAAATTTTCCGGCCGGTTTATCCTTTGGTCGAACCGCTGCTTGATAAGTTAAACCTGCGTAAAAAAATAAGAACAAGATTAGGCTTGGGCCGCTGGCAGATTTTACCGGAAGAATTTATGGCCAGGAAGATAATTCTGGCGGCGCTGTTTCCCTTTTTACTTTTTTTCTTAGAGGTATCTACTAATGCTATCTTGTTGATAATTTTTGGGTTAGCGGGCTTTATCCTTCCGGATATGATTTTAAACAGTAAAATTAAAAAACGAAAAACGGCTATCGTTAAGGTTTTACCCGAGACTGTCGATTTACTTTCATTGTGTGTCGGGGCCGGGCTTGATTTTTTGTCGGCAACCCGCTGGATTATCAATAAGGTTAAGGCTAACGCGATGATCGATGAGTTAAAGGAGATGCTTGATGAGATAAATTTAGGAAAATCCCGCCTTGAATCTTTACGAGAGATGTCGAAACGGCTTAATATTCCGGAAATTACTTCTTTTGTCCGGGTACTTAGACAGGCTGAAAAGATTGGTTCCCCGGTTGAAGAAGCTTTTGCGATAATTTCAGAAGATAACCGCAGGACCAGAAGAAACAGAGGCGAAAAACAAGCTCTTAAGGCTCCGCTTAAGATGTTAATACCGCTTATTTTGATTATGTTGGTTTTATTGATTATTGTCGGCGGCCCGATTATGATTCACTTTTTAAAAGGCGGCCTTGGAGGGAATATCGGAGCGTAATAATAGATGGGAGATTTATCTGCTTAACTGCAATCTCCAATCTGCAATCTAAGCAAGAGCCGAGGCGGGACAAAAAATGTATGTATATTTAGAAGAAAACAGGAACGCTTACCATAAGGGGCAGTTGACCCCTTTTTTTATTGCCGTTCTTACTATCTTGATAATCGGGATAATGGTAACGGTAAATATCGGAAAAGTTGCTAAAATTAAAACTCATACCTCAAATTCAGCCGATGCCGGGGCCTTAGCCGCCGCTTCGGCGATGGCCTCGACCTTTAACGCTTTAGGCGCTTACGCGAGCTATATGTATATTCTTTATCTTGACTTAAAGGATATCATCGAAAGGCTCATAGATGAAGCGGAGGACGCTACTGCCAGAATGATTGCCTGGCTGGCTTCCGCAGCCGCAATCGCTTCTTTGGGAGCAAGTTTAGCTTGCCCTTTGCTTATGGCCGGCCAGGGAATGTATATAGCTTCGATGGCTATGGGGATTGCGTTTTTGTTGATGGCCGAGTATGAATTAGCTGTTCAGTTTGGAATAATGGAGAATGTAAAAGGTTATATAGAAGCCCTGCATGAGCAGCAGCAAATGTTGTATTATAATGATGATGATGAGTCGAATTCGATTAGGGAGATGGTTGATGACGGTGTGGATTCGGCCCGGGAGTCGGCTCTTGCTTTAGGGTTTGCAAATAGCGGAGTATTCTCTATGCTGGCTAAAGAACAGCAGGAAGATTATGAAGATTTTATCGAAGATTTATCCGGTTCCTCAGCCACTTATTCCTGGCAAGACGGCCAAAACAGGCAGCATGATGTAACCATGGAAATTAGCTTAGATGATGTGGTAAAATATCAACTTTATGAAACTAATGAAGAGTTAGACACAATAACTGAAGACTATTATCTGCTTTACTATGTATTATATGGCGCTATCGGGGCCGCAATTGCCTATCTTGTTAAGCAGTATAATAGCTTAAGGAGCCAAGCTTCCAGCTATTCAGCGTGCCCGCAATGGATTTGTTATACTTATCCAGCCGGTTGTGTCGTTCCTTGTTATTGTTCTGTAACAGCCTCAGCTACCTGGCCGGTAATCGGATATACAGCGGCTACGGCTGCCGCTGCGGCTGCCTTTTTCCCGATTTTTTCCCAGATCGAAGAAGCTATTCAGGAAAACGGCACCTTTTGGAATAGCAGCGGCGACGTAGGCGATAAAATAATAACTACTATAGCCGATGTAGAACATAGCAGAGAATTGTCGGTATCTTCGCAGCAGCAGCACGAAGGCGCTGATTTAACCCTTTGGCAAACTAGCTACGATGTCAGCCCTTCAGGAGCCAGCGCCAGTTTTTCCGGAGGGGCTTTAGACGGCCACGGAATAACCGGAGTCGGCCATGTCCCCAGGCTCATTGAGGCAAATTAAATTAGTAAGTAATGGAGTAAAATGGAAGCAAGAAATAACCAAGATACAAGAGACAATAACCAAATAAGAAACAATAACCAAGATACAATAATCAAACAAGAAAGAATTCCAATAACCAAACACAAATCAGAGGAAAGTTTGGTGATTGGCCCATTCGACTTTGCTCAGGGCCAATCCTGAGTGTAGTCGAAGGATTGGGTATTGATTATTGGTTATTGTTTGTATCTTGTAACTTGGTGATTGATTATTTCGAGCTATTAACTTATGAGAAGGGAGGATGAAAATGTTGGCAAGATTTTTTAGGATAGTTTGTTTGGTTTTATTTACTTTTTCTTTTCTTTTTTTTAGTTTTGCTTATGACCTTGAAAAAAATATTAACTCCGGGAATGTCCCCCTTCCCCCTGATGCCCA
>JAIPHC010000012.1 GCA_021735405.1 Candidatus Omnitrophota bacterium
TAAGGGATGTGCCCAATCTTTGCGAAGCAAAGCTTAACAAATTATAATATTGGGCCCATCATTACTTTGAAAAGTAAATTTAATTTATCAAATAGTAGTTAAATAATATTGGCAAAAAAAACATAGGAATTAAGGGATGAAAGTCAAAAGTTCAGTAAAAAGAGTTTGTAATAAATGTAAGCTGATAAAAAGAAAAGGGGTGGTAAGGGTGATTTGCAAAAACCCTAAACACAAGCAGCGACAAGGATAGCAATTAGTTAACTGGTGAGTGGTTAATTGGTGAGTAAAAAAATAACCGCTTTAGAGGAGGAACAATGCCAAGGATATTAGGGGTAGATATCCCAAAAAATAAAAAAATAAAAATTTCTTTACGTTATCTTTATGGAATTGGCCCGATGAAAGCCGATGAGATTCTTGATAATACAGGAATTGATCCTGAAAGAAAAGCCGGAGATTTAAAAGAAGATGAAACTTCACAGCTTGCCAGGTATATTCAATCTAATTATACTGTAGAAGGCGAACTAAGGCGGAAAACTTCTCAGGATATCAGAAGATTAATTGAAATTAAATCATATAGAGGTATGCGGCATAAAAAAGGATTGCCGGTAAGGGGCCAGCGCACACGCTGTAATGCCCGGACTAAGAAGGGGCCGAAATCTCGAGTAGGCGGAAAAAAGAGATAAAAATATCTTACAATCGTAATAAGCAAAAAAATGAGGAAAAAATATGGCTAAGAAACCAAAAAGAAAAGAACGAAAGAAAAAAAAGATTCAGCTTCAATCTTCGGCGGGAGTAGCGAGAATCAAAGCTACTTTTAATAATACAATTGTTTCAATAACGGATTTAAACGGTAATGTTTTAGCGTGGAAATCAGCCGGAGGGATAGGATTTAAGGGGGCGCGTAAGTCAACTCCTTATGCAGCCCAAATAGCCTCTCTGGAGGCTGCCAAAACTACTAAATCTATGGGTTTAAAAGAAGTCGATGTTATGGTTAAAGGGCCCGGCCCGGGCCGGGAAGCGGCTATCAGGGCGCTTTCGGCAGCCGGCTTGAATGTTAAGCGTGTTAAGGTGGCGAGCCCGGCTCCGCATAATGGATGCAGGCTGAAAAAGAAAAGAAGAGTCTAACTATTTTAGCTTAGAGCAAAGCACTTAGCGCTATGCGCTTTGCTCTGAGAACAATTAACTAACAATTAACGTAATATGGGAGAAGAAATATGGCAAGAGATTTAAGACCAAAATGTAAATTATGCCGAAGAGCCGGAATGAAGCTTTTTCTAAAAGGGATTAGGTGTAAGACCGAAAAATGCGCCGTAGCTAAAAGGCCTACTCCGCCGGGAATGCAGAGAAGGCAAAGGTCTAAGCCTTCTTATTATGCGTTACAGCTGAGGGAAAAACAAAAGGCAAAAAATATCTACGGGTTACTCGAACGTCAATTTAGAAGGTTTTTTGAAATTGCTCATAAATCCGAAGGGGCTACCGGCCAAATTTTAATTCAGGAGCTGGAAAGAAGGCTGGATAATATAATTTTCCGGTCCCTTTTTGCATTATCCCGGGCCCAGGCCAGGCAATTTGTCCGCCATGGTTTTATTTTTATCGATAACCGGAGAGTTGATATCCCTTCTTTTTTAGTGAAAAAAGACCAGGTAATTGAGTTGAGGATTGATCAAAAAATGAAGGATTTAATCAAAGAAAATATCCAAATAAGCGAAAAAGAAAAAAGTGTCCCTGAATGGCTTAGCGTAGATAGACAAAATCATAAAATTACGATAAAAAGATTACCCACTAAGGATGATCTTACTATACCGATACAAGAACAGTTAATTGTTGAACTTTATTCTAAATAATCAAATTGGTGAGTGGTTGATTAAATTAGCCAATTAACAAATTAACCAGTTAACCAATTCAGAGGAGGAAAAAATATGGGAATAAGCTGGCGTGATTTTCAATTTCCAAAAAGAATAACCGTAGACCAGGATAGTTATAGCCCGACTTATGGCAAATTTATAGCGGATCCTTTAGAGAGAGGCTATGGTGTGACTTTAGGTAATTCTTTGCGGCGTGTGCTTCTTTCATCAATCGAAGGTTCTGCTGTAACATCAATTAAAGTCAAAGAGGCTCAGCATGAGTTTTCCCCGGTGGAAGGAGTTTTAGAAGACCTGCCTGAAATTATTCTGAATATAAAAGGTCTTACCCTGCGCGCTTATTCTCGTTCGCCAAAGAAAATTTATATAAAATCCGAAGGAGAAAAAGAGGTAAAAGCCAGAGATATTATTACTGACGAAACAATCGAGATTGTTAATCCTGACCATCATATCGCCACAATTACCGAATCAGGCAAGAAACTTAATATCGAAATGGAGGTGGGCCGCGGGCGTGGTTTTGTGCCGGCTGAGGCCAACAAGAGAGAAGATATGCCGATTGGGGTAATAGCTGTCGATTCTATTTTTACTCCAGTAAAAAGAGTGGCGTTTAAAGTTGAAAACACCCGTGTTGGCAAGAGGACAGATTATGATAAATTATTATTGGAAATTTTTACAGATGCCAGTATAGAGCCCAAAGAAGCGTTAATTTATGCTTCGAAGGTTTTAAATAAGCATCTTGAGCTTTTCTTTACTTTGGGCGAGCTGCCGGAAGAAGATTATGAGGAGCTTACTCCTGAAGAAATATCATTGTATGAAAAATTAAAATTGCCGGTTTCTGAGTTAGAGCTTTCGGTAAGAAGCGCAAATTGCCTGCGCGAGGCTAATATCAAAACTTTAGCGGAGTTGGTAACCAAGACTGAGCCGGAAATTTTGGCTTACCGGAATTTTGGCAAAAAGTCTCTCAATGAAGTGGCAGCACTTTTAAAAACTATGGGGCTTGATTTAGGGATGAATATCGATGAAGAAAAGATGAAAAAAGTTTAAAAGAGTTATCTTGTTAATTAAAATTATGGAGATCAAAAGATGAGACATAAAAAGAAAGGAAATAAATTGTCGCGGTCAAGAGGGCAGAGAAAGGCGCTGCTTAAATCTTTACTTAAATCTATGATTATCAGCGAGCGGATCAAGACAACCACTCCCAAAGCCAAAATGCTTAAACCGCATATCGATAAGCTTATTACTTTAGCCAAAAAAGATGATCTTTCTGCCAGGCGGCAGGCTTTTAAAAAGATTGGCGATCATTCTCTGGTTAAAAAACTTTTTGATCAGATTGGGCCTCGTTTTCGTAACGGCCAAGGCGGTTATTGCCGTATTTATAATCTTGGTTTTAGAAAAAGCGACGGCGCTTTATTATCGCAGATAGAACTAACTAATTTGGCTGAAAAAAAGGTTAAAAAAGAAAAATCTGCAAAGGCTGGAGAAGAAACACCAAAGCCAAAAGTAAGCAAAAGCAAAGAGGCAAAAAAACAAAGCTCTAAGGGAAAAGGTCTTACTGGCTTAAAGAAGATGTTTAATAAAGGGAAAAAGCCTTAATTTTTCTATGTTAATAAACCCACAAGTTTCATCTTTAACTAAATCTGCTACCTTAAAAATTACTTCTTTAACTAAACAAATAAAAAAACAAGGAAAAGATGTTGTAAATTTTGCGGCGGGTGAGCCGGATTTCGATACTCCCGATTTTATAAAAAACGCGGCAAAAGAAGCAATTGACCGCGGATTTACCAAATATACCCCTTCTTCAGGTGACAATGATTTGAAAAAGGCGATTGCTGGTAAGCTAAAAAAACAAAACAATATTCCGGTCGAATCAGAAAATATTATTGTTACCGCAGGCGCAAAGTATGCTATCTTTATCTCCTTATTGGCTTTGGCGTCTTGGGAGGATGAGATACTTATTCCTTTGCCTTACTGGGTAAGTTATCCGGAAATGGTCAAGCTTACTTCCGGCAAGGCTAAATTTATTGAGCTGCCCGAAGAGAATAATTTTAAATTGACACCAGAATTATTGCAGAAATCAATAACTGCTAAAACAAAAGCCCTTATCTTTAATTACCCCAGTAATCCTACCGGCACAACTTACAGCAAAAAAGAACTTTTAGCGATTTCTGAAGTTATTAAGGACGCTAAAATTTCAGTCATAAGCGATGAAATCTATGAAGCATTAGTCTATGATAAGAAAAAACATACCAGCCTTGCATGCCTAAATTCGATGCAGGATTACACTATAACTGTGGGAGGGTTTTCTAAAAGTTTTTCGATGACCGGCTGGCGAGTCGGCTATCTTGCCGCAAATAATAATTTTATTAAAGAGGTTTCAAAAATTGTGGGCCATACTACATCGTGCCCTTGTTCTATATCCCAAGCCGCAGCTATGGCCGCTTTAGGCGAAAAAGAGTGGCAGGGCCAGATTAGCGCCAGGTTTGAAAAAAGAAGAAACTTGTTATTTAAGGGCTTGGATAAAATTTCTAAGATAAGGCCGTTGAAGCCTGACGGTACTTTTTATATGTTTTCTGATATCAGAGAAACAGGTTTAAATTCTTTCGATTTTTGTTCGCGCCTGTTAGAAGAAGAGCTTGTCTCCTGTATACCTGCCAGTTCTTTTGGTAAAGAAGGTTTTATTCGAATAAGTTTTTCTGCTAGTTCAGAACAGATTAAGAAAGGAATAGACAGAATAGATAAATTTGTCAAACAACTTTAAACTCGAAATACGAAATACTAAATTCGAAACAGCGTTAAATAATCAAAATCTAAAACAAAATGAATTTAGAAAATTTAAATTTAAATATTAAATTTTTTCGAGTTTCGATATTCGGATTTAGAATTTTTTAAAAATTATGGCGCAAACTATCGTAGAAAAAATATTTTCGGGCCACGCTAAAAAGGTTCTTAAGGCAGGAGATGTCGGAGTTTGTAAAGTAGATTTTTGTTTTTCTCAAGATGGAACATCGGCTTTAGTCCTTGATAGTTTGGCTAAGTCAAAGAAAGGCATTTGCCGGCCTAAAAAATATGCGATGTTTATCGACCATAGCAGCCCATCACCCAGCCTTGGTGTTTCCAGAGTTCATTCACGGATGCGTCAATTTCAGCAAAAACATAAGAATCTTTTTTTTGATGTCGGTTGCGGGATATCGCACCAATTAATTCTTGAGAAGGGGTTCGCTGTTCCGGGTAAACTTATTCTGGGAGCTGATTCTCATACTTCGACTGCGGGAGCTTTAGGAACTTTAGCGATGGGGGTTGGTTCTACCGATTTAGCTGTTACTCTTTCGACAGGAAAAAATTGGTTTAAAGTCCCTCAAACTTACAAGATAATTATTAAGGGAAAAATTCCGTTTGGGGTCTATAGTAAAGATATCATACTTTATATTATAAACAAATTAGGCTCCAACGGAGCTACTTATAAAACGATTGAATTTTCGGGAGAAGTGATAGATAAACTTTCTTTGGATGCGAGGTTTACTATAACTAATATGACAATCGAGTGCGGGGCTAAAGCCGGCTTAATGCTGGTTGATAAGAAAGCCGAAGCTTTTTTAAAGAAAGCCGGAGTTAAAAAATATAAAAAAGTATGCCCCGATAAAAAATGTTTTTACGAAAAAGTAATTGAATTTGATGTTGCCAAAATTTCTCCCTATGTGGCTTGCCCTCATGATGTAGACAACGGTGTACCGGTTGAAAAGGTCCAGGGAACTAAAATTGACCAGGCTTTTTTGGGGACATGTACCAACGGACGCCTAGAAGATTTAAAGATAGCCGCAAACATGTTAAGAAAAAATAAAATTCATTCCCGGGTTAAGTTTTTAGTCGCGCCAGCATCTCATTCTATATTTCAAAAGGCGCTGGATAAAGGATATATAAAAAAGTTTGTCGAAGCCGGCGGAATCGTTTTACCTCCGGGGTGCGGCCCTTGTGTGGGGACCCACCAGGGTGTCCTCGCAGATAAAGAAGTGGCTGTTTCGACAGCAAACAGAAATTTTAAAGGAAGGATGGGTAATCCTAATGCCTTTATTTACTTAGCGTCACCGGCAACAGTGGTGGCGTCTGCTATTAAAGGAAAAATTGCCGACCCGAGAAAAATATTGCCTTAAAGGAGGTTAGTTATGCGAATTAATGATATTTTAAAATTAGGCGAAAGCAAAGGGGCTAGTGATATTCATCTTACGGTAGGCCTTCCTCCGATTTTACGGGTTGACGGTGAATTGGTAATAACTGATTTAGAAAGTTTGACTAAAGAAAATTCCCGGGCATTAATTTATAGCATGCTTAACGATGAAAGGAAAGCTTCTTTTGAAAAAAATCGAGAGTTAGATTTTTCATTTACCTTAAAAGGCATGGACCGTTATAGAATAAACGTTCATTATCAGCGGGGCAACGTAGAAGCTGCTTTGCGCAGGGTTCCTAAAAAGATTCCTTCTATTGAGTCATTAGGGCTTCCTGAGATTGTTTTTGATTTAATAAAAAAACCGAATGGTTTGATTTTAGTTACCGGCCCAACCGGAACCGGCAAAAGCACAAGTTTGGCTGCGATGGTTAACTATATAAATAAACACAGAAAAGAGCTTATTGTCTCTATTGAGGATCCGATAGAGTTTGTTTACAAAAATGAAAAAAGTATCGTAAAGCAAAGGGAAGTTTTTTCCGATACACATTCTTTTCCTGAAGCATTAAAAAGAGGGCTTCGCCAGGATCCCGATGTTATTGTAGTGGGGGAAATGAGGGACCTTGAAACTATCGCAACAGCTTTAACTGCAGCTGAAACCGGACACTTAGTGCTTGCGACTTTGCACACGCCGGATGCTCCTCAGACTATACAAAGAATTATTGATGTTTTTCCTCCTCACCAGCAGAGGCAGGTGACTGTCCAGCTTGCTGAATGTTTACAGGCAGTTATTTCGCAGGTTTTACTGCGCCGGGCTGAGTCTAAGGGCAGAGTTCTTGCTACTGAGGTAATGGTTTCGACTCCGGGCGTAAGGAATTTAATCAGGGAAAATGATGTTGCTCAGCTGCCATCTTTAATTCAAATGGGCGGCCAGTACGGGATGTATACTATGGATAAGTGCCTTAAAAGTTTTTTCAAAAAAGGAATAATTACCAAAGAAGCTGCTCTGCGCAAAGTGAAAAATTTAGCAGAATTCAACAGTTTATAGCTTATGGTTTTAAAAGGAAAAGTATTTAAATTTGGCGATAATATTAATACGGATTGGATTATTTCCGGGCGTTATAAATTTTCGATAACAGACATGAAAGAACTTTCCCATTATCTTTTTGAAGATATCCGCCCCAATTTTTATCAGGAAATTACCGCTAATAAATCTATAATAGCCGCAGGAGAAAATTTTGGGATGGGTTCTTCGCGGGAACAAGCGCCATGGGTTATAAAAGAAGCGGGGATAGTTTGTGTTGTGGCAAAAAGTTTTGCCCGGATTTTTTACCGGAATGCGTTTAATATCGGCCTTGCTTTAGTCGAGGCAGACACCAGCTTGATTAATGAAGCCGATAATATAAGCATAGAACTTGATAAAGGAAAAATTAAAAAAGGCGGAAAAATTAATACTGTTTTTAATCCTTGGACTGATTTTCAAAAAGAACTCATCAAGTCCGGAGGTATTTTTAATTATTTGAAAAAACATAAGGGGTTTTCGATTTAACTATGAGTTATAATATTACAGTTATACCTGGAGACGGGATTGGCCCGGAAGTTGTTAAGGCGGCATTGGCCTGTGTGGACGCGTTTGGCCTCGATATTAAGTGGGAAACCAAAATAGCCGGAAAAACTTCTCTTGAGCAAGGCGGAGATTTGCTTCCTAAAGAAACTATTGAATCGGTTAAAAAAAATAAGGTGGCCTTAAAAGGCCCGATTACAACACCGGTAGGCAGCGGCTTCCGTTCGATAAATGTTGCCATAAGGCAGTTTTTCGATTTATATGTCTGCCTGCGCCCGATTAAGGCTTTTAACAGCCCTAAAGCCATATACAAAGATATAGATTTAATTATTGTCCGCGAAAATACAGAAGACCTTTATGCCGGTGTAGAATTTAAGGAAAAAGATTCAGATACAGACAAGTTGCTTGAAATAATAAATAAAACCAGCGAAAAAAAAGTTAGGCCCGGCAGCGCAGTTTCGATTAAGCCTATCTCAAGAAGCGCTTCTGAAAGAATAGCAAAATTTGCTTTTGAATATGCCTTGAGAAACAACCGAAAAAAAATTAGCTGTATTCATAAAGCAAATATCATGAAATACAGCGACGGCCTTTTCCTGGACAGTTTTATCCAAGTTGCTCAAAAATATCAGGCAAAAGTAGAGTCTAACGATGTAATTGTTGATAATTTAGCCATGCAGCTTATCCAAAAACCACAAAATTTTGACATGTTAGTTTTGCCTAATCTTTATGGAGATATAATCTCTGATTTAGGGGCAGGTTTGGTGGGAGGCCTCGGGCTTGCGGCTGGAGCAAATATCGGCGAAAAAATAGCTGTGTTTGAGCCGACTCACGGAAGCGCGCCCCGGCATGCCGGAAAAAACAAGGTAAATCCTGCAGCTACTATTTTGTCAGCCGCGCTGATGCTAAAACATCTAGGTGAAAGAGAAAAGGCAGTTAAGCTGGAGACGGCAGTTGCTGAAGTTATTAAGGAAGGTAAGGTTTTAACTTATGATTTAAAGCTTAACCGGGATGACCCTGCCGCAGCCGGTACTCAAGAATTTGCTGAAGCTGTGGTTAAAAAAATAAAGAATTTGTAAAATGATTAAAAAAATATCGATTATCGGCGTTGGAGGGGTTGGTTCTAATTTAGCCTTTAATCTTTTAAGTAATTTAGAAATCAAACAGCTTGTTTTATTGGACATAAAACAAGACCAGGCCAAAGCAGTAGCCTATGATTTAGAAGATACCCGGGGTATTTTAGATTTTTCGACTCAAATTAAAGGCACTAAATATTACTCTCAAATTAAAAATTCCGATATAGTAATATTTTCTGCCGGAATTGCCCGCCGGGAAGGGATGAGCCGTCTTGATCTATTGCGGATAAACGCAGAGATCGCAAAAAAAGCCGCTGATAATATAAAAAAATATAGCCCCAAAGCCACTATTGTTGTGGTGACTAACCCTTTAGATATTATTACTTATTTAATATTAAAGCAAACCGGTTTTTCGGCTAAAAAGGTGATAGGCATGGGATCGTCCTTAGACACAAGCCGGCTTCTTAATATTTTAGCAAAGGAAACCGGGGTAGCGGCCAGTTCTCAGCAGGCTCTTGTTTTTGGGCCTCACAACAAGGAGATGATTGTTGATTTTGCCAAAGGCCAAAATCGTAAAATAAATAAAATACATAAAGCGGTTCAATTTCGGGGCGCAGAAATTGTTAAATTGTTTAAAAATAAAAGCGCTGTTTTTGGGCCTTCTTTAGCCTGTTGTGAATTGGTAAAGGCTATAGCCTATAATCAAAACCGGATAATTCCGGTATCGGTTTTATTAAAAGGAGAGTACGGCCTAAAAGATGTCTGTTTGGGCACCCCCTGTGTTATCAATAAGGCCGGGGCCGATAGGGTAATAGAAAAAAAAATAAATAAAGTTCAGAAAAAGAAGCTAAAAGAGATTGGTTTCACCCTGCGAAAAACCTTAAAGGAACTAACCTAAGCAAGGAAATATTCTTTTTTTTGCAAATGATAAGAAAAATAAAGATAGATGAAGCTAAAAATATTCAGCGGCTTATAAATGCGGCAGCTGCCGAAGGCCATGTTTTAGAACGTTCTTTGAATTATATCTATGAAAATATTAGAGATTTTTGGGTTTATACCGGCCGAGACGGAAAGATAGTAGGCTGTTGCGGCCTCCATGTGGTAGGGTGGCAATCTTTAGCTGAACTCAAGTCTTTAATTGTCGATAAAAGTTTTCGAAGAAAAAATATCGGGGAAAGATTAATAAAGAAGGCTCTTGGTGAAGCTAAGGAGTTAGGAGTTTCTAAAGTATTTGCTTTGACTTTTTCTCCCGCTTTTTTTAAAAAGTATGGATTTATCTCAGCCGATAAAAATGATTTGCCGCATAAAATTTGGACAGAATGCCTAAATTGTAAACATTTTCCAGATTGCAAAGAAGAGGCAGTAATTATCGAAATCTAAAACCTAAAAGGAGGAGACTATGTTTCTTGTAGATCATCAATTGACTGAAGACCAAAAAATGTTAAGAGAATTGGTTCGTCAAATAGCGGAAGAAAAAATTCGCCCAGTTTCCCGGGAAATGGATGAAAAGGAAGAATTTCCTACCGAAATAATGAAGGTTTTAGCTCAATCTGATTTATTTTCTTTATCTATTCCCTCTGAGTATGGAGGTATGGGGACCGGCCTGATGGAATTATGTATAGCAACTGAAGAAATTTCGCGTGTTGACGGAGGAGTAGCAGCTTCTTATGCAGCGTCTTTTTTAGGGATGTTTCCTATACTTTTATTTGGAACCGAAGAGCAAAAGAAAAAATATTTACCCGGCATTGCTTCCGGCGAAAAACTAGCTGCTTTTGCTTTAACCGAACCCGAGGCAGGTTCAGACGCTTCAGCGGTAAAGACTACTGCTAAGTTAGACGGTGATCATTACATTTTAAATGGTACAAAGCATTTTATCACAAATGGCGGTGATGCTGATGTTTACACTGTTATCGCAGCAACCAATAAAAAAAGAGGGGCCAGGGGGATGTCTGCCTTTATAGTGGAAAAAGGCAGCGAGGGATTTAGTTTTGGCAAAAAAGAAGAGAAATTAGGCATTCGCGCTTCTTCTACAGGCGAATTAATTTTTGACGATGCCAAAGTTCCTGCCGCTAATCTCTTGGGCCAGAAAGAAGGAATTGGTTTTATCGCTACCATGAAGACTTTTGACCAATCGAGGCCGGGAGTTGCGGCTCAGGCGGTGGGAATTGCCCAAGGCGCTTTAGAAGCAGCTACTAAATATGCTCATCAGCGGGTTCAGTTTGGCCAGCCGATAACTTCTTTCCAGGGTATTCAATGGATGCTTGCTGATATGGCTACAAAGACTGAAGCCGCAAGAAGCCTTGTTTATTCTACCGCCTCAATGGTTGATAGAGGCTTAAAGGCTGTAGGCGGCGCTTCTGCCGCAGCTAAGCTTTTTGCCTCGGATGTGGCAATGGAGGTTACAACTGAAGCAGTGCAAATTTACGGCGGTTATGGCTATATGAAGGAGTATCCGGTAGAAAAATTTATGCGTGATGCAAAAATTACTCAAATTTATGAAGGGACAAATCAGATACAAAAGGATATCATCGCGCTGCATTTAATTAAAAAATACGCCAAGTAAACAGGATTTAAATATAAGGGAAGATACAAGAAAACAAGATACAATAATCAAATAATAATCAATATCCAAATTTCAATAATCAATAAATGAATGAAATCAAAATATAGTGTATATTTTGATAATTGATATTGGAATTTATTTGTATCTTGTATCTTGGTTATTGATTATTTCGTGAATTAAAAAATTTTAGGGAAAACTAATGCGGAACATTTATTTAGTGGGGTTTATGGGTACGGGGAAAACTACTGTTGCTAAAATTTTGGCAAAAAAGTTGTCAAAAAAATTTGTGGAAATGGATCAGGTGATAGAGCAGGAAGAAGGTAAAAAAATAAAAGATATTTTTGCCGAAGATGGGGAAACTTATTTTCGAAAATTAGAAAAAGAATTATTGGATAAATTGTCCTCGCAAACGGATTTAGTTGTTAGTTGTGGAGGAGGCTTGGTTTGTAATGAGAAAAATTTAAAAATTTTAAAAGAAAGCGGTTATCTGTTTTCTCTTCATGCTTGCCCGTCTTCAATCTTTAAACGGGTAAAAAATTCCAACCAGAGGCCCTTGCTTAATGTAAAAAACCCTTTAGAAAAAATCGGTCAATTGCTTAGAGCCAGGAGTCCTTACTATGAGAAGGCCGGCCTAAAGGTAAATACTGATAAACTTTCAGCTCAAGAGGTTGCTGATTATATTTTAAATTTTTTAAAAAATGGCTAAGAAGGGTGCTATATTATTGAATCTTGCCGGGATAGGGCCTGCCAAAGTAAAAAAAATTATTGAATACTTACCGGATTTAGACCGAATTATTAAATTAAACATTTTTGATTTAAGAGAGCTTTCTTTTTTAAGTAAAAAAGATATTGATAAGATTATATCTTTAAGAAATTCAAAAATTTTAGAAAATGAATTAAAGTTGATAGAAAGAGATAAAATAAAAGTTGTAGATTTTTTTGAAACAGAATATCCTTATTGCTTAAAGCAAATAAACTATCCGCCTCTAGTTTTGTATCTAAAAGGCAATATTGGCCTTTTAGGCAAGGAGTCTATCGCTGTTGTGGGTACGCGGACTCCTACTAAGTATGGGAAGTTGACAGCTTTTGATTTTTCCTATAAACTTTGTTCATTAGGGCTGAATGTAGTCTCTGGCCTGGCTTTAGGTATAGATAAGGCGGCGCATGAGGGCGCGCTTGCTGCTTCCGGCTTTACTATTGGGGTGTTGGGAAGCGGCTTAAACTGTATTTATCCCAACCAAAACAGGGAACTAGCAAAGTCAATTTTTAAAAAAGGGTTAATGGTTTCTGAATATCCCTTAAACACCAAGCCTTTAGCTTCTAATTTCCCGCGCCGCAACAGAATTATTAGCGGCCTGTCTAAAGGGGTTGTTGTTATCGAGGCGGCTCAGCGCAGCGGCGCTTTAATTACCGCAAATTTTGCTGTTAAACAGAATCGAGAAGTATTTGCCGTACCCGGGAAAATAGATCAATTTCAAAGCAAAGGGCCAAATTCTTTAATTAAAGAAGGTGCTAAGCTAGTTGATTCAATAGAAGATATACTTGAGGAGATAAATTTATCAAGGATAAAGGTTAAAGGATAAAATAAGGTAAAATTATGAGTAAATATTTGATTATTGTAGAATCTCCGACTAAAGCCAGGACTCTTTCTTCTTTTTTAGGCAAAGATTATGAGGTAGTATCTTCAAAAGGCCATTTGGTTGATCTTCCTTCAAGCAAGGTTGCGGTGGATGTGAAGGGGGATTTTGAACCCAGCTATACTGTTCTTTCCGGTAAGAAAAAAATTATCTCTGAACTTAAGAAAAAAGCTAAGAATAAAGAAGCCATATATTTAGCTACTGACCCGGACCGGGAAGGGGAGGCTATTGGATGGCACATAAAAGATAAGCTTAACAAAGAAGGCAAACAGTTTTATCGGATAATTTTTCATGAAATAACTCAAGAAGCTATCGAAGAAGCTTTGGCTACTCCGGCCCAGCTTGATTCTAAAAAAGTTAAAGCTCAGATGGCAAGAAGGGTGCTAGATAGGGTGGTGGGTTACCGGCTTTCGCCTCTTTTATGGAAAAAGATTGTCAGGGGCCTTTCGGCTGGCCGGGTTCAGTCGGTTGCTTTGCGTTTTATTGTCGAAAAAGAAAAGGAAATAGAAAAATTTGTCCCCAAGATTACCTATAGCCTTGAAGCGGATTGCTGGTTTAAAGATAATGGGTTTGAAGCTAAATTAAAAAAATACAAAAACAAGAAGGGAATATTCGAAACCGAAGAGGCAGCTAAAGAATGTAAAAAAGATTTATTGAATCAAGAATTCTTGGTTAAAAAAGTAACCAAAAAGAAGAACAAGCGCAAACCCTATCCGCCTTATATTACTTCTTCCTTGCAGCAGGATGCATTTAACCGATTGCACTTTTCTGCACAAAAAACAATGATTGTTGCTCAACAATTATATGAGGGGGTAACATTAAAGGGTAAAAATATAGGATTGATAACTTATATGCGAACTGATTCGTTTGCGGTTAGCCAAAAGGCTAAAAAAACTGTTACTGATTTTATCGAAGCCGAATTCGGTAAAGATTTTTTATCAAAAAAAGCTTATAAGTATAAAAATAAAAAAGGAGCGCAATTAGCTCATGAGGCGGTAAGGCCGACCGATGTTAAAAGAAAACCCGATCAGGTTGCTCAATATCTTACCAAAGATCAATTTAGGCTTTATGAATTGATTTGGTGCAGGTTTACAGCCTCGTTTATGTCTGAAGCAGTTTTTGAAAATAAAAAAATAGAAATTAAGGCAGGTGAGGGGTTATTTTTAGCAAGTGATAAAAAAATAGTTTTCTCCGGTTTCTTAAAGCTTTATCCGCAAGACCAGCCGCAGCATCTACCTCATTTGGCTAAGGGCGATAAACTAACCTTAAAAGCCTTAGAGGTTAAAAAACATTCCACCAAGCCCCCGGCCCGGTATAATGACGCTTCCTTAATAAAAATATTAGAAGAAAAGGGAATAGGGCGCCCTTCCACTTATGCTCCTACTATTTTTACTTTATTAAGAAGAAACTATGTAAGAAGAGAAAAAAATTATTTGTGCCCGACAGATTTAGGTATTAAGGTCGCTGATTTTTTAATAAAAAATTTCGTAAAAATTATGGATTATGGTTTTACGGCCGAGATGGAAGAAAAGCTTGATAAGGTAGAAGAAGGGCAGGTGGTTTGGAATCAAATACTTAAAAATTTCTATCCTGATTTTCAAAAACAAGTTGAAAAAGTGTCTAAAACCATAAAAAAGGAAGTAGTCTATTCAGATAAACATTGTCCGCGTTGCCAAGGGAGATTGGTTATAAAATGGTCAAGAAAAGGGAAATTTTTAAGCTGCGAAAATTTTCCCAGCTGTCGTTATGCTGAAAGCATAACCACAGGAATTAAATGTCCGGAGTGTAAGAAGGGGGAGATTTTGCATCGCCGTAACCGGCGGGGGCAGGATTTTTATGGTTGCACTAATTTTCCCGATTGCCGGTACACAATTAGGAACCTTGACCAACTCAAAAAAGAGCCTAAACAAGAGGAAGATACAAGAGACAAGATACAATAATCAAATAATAATCAATATCCAAATTTCAATAATCAATATTGGAATTTATTTGTATCTTGTATCTTGGTTATTGGTAATTTCGTAAATCTTAAGGGTAAAGATGATACCTTATTCTTATTATATAGATAAGTTTTTGAATTATATTGAGATAGAGAAAAATTACTCTATTCATACTTGTAAAAATTACCGGCAGGATTTAGGGGATTTTGGTAGATTTTTAAAAAGCAATCAAGAAATGGATATAAAAGATATTGATTACTTTATTTTGAGAAAGTTTTTAAGTTTGTTGAATAAGAGAAAATTGAATAAACGCACAATTTCGCGCAAAATTTCAACTTTAAAAAGTTTTTTTAAATTTTTATTAAGGGAAGGAGTTTTAACAGATAATCCTGCCATATCTTTAATTTATCCTCGCCTGGAGAAACCACTGCCTAAATTTCTTACCGAATCTCAGGTTAGAAAAGTTTTAGAGTTACCCGATAAAAATAAATTATTAGGTTTACGTGATAAAGCAATCTTGGAATTTCTTTATTCCACCGGAGCCCGGGTTTCTGAAATGGTTTCTTTAAAAAGAGATGAATTGGATTTAATCGGCGGGGTGGTAAAAGTCTCCGGAAAAGGTAAAAAGGAGCGTTTATTGCCTTTAGGCGAACCGGCGGTTGAAAGTATTCGCCAGTATCTGTTAAATCGTAAAGACAGCCAACGCGCTCTTTTTTTAAACAAAAACCATAAACCTTTAAGCGATCGGGGGGTAAGGTTTATAATTTCAAAATATATTAAAAACGCCTCTCTTTCTTTAGATGTTTCTCCTCATGTTTTTCGTCATTCTTTTGCAACTCATCTAATAAACCATGGAGCTGATTTACGGAGCGTGCAGGAATTGCTTGGCCATTCCAGCATTTCAACGACTCAAATCTATACTCATATTAGCCTGGATTCGCTTAAGAAAATATATCAAAAGACTCATCCACGCGCTAAGTAAAAAATCTATTAATAAACAATGGAAGTATCAAAGCTATGAAAAAAAATAAAAGAGCTAAAGTTTATGGGTTTGGGCTTTTGGCTGTGATTTATGACTTGCTTTTTATCGGTAGTTTTTTAATTTATTTACCAGTTTGTTTTTTAAGGAAAAAAATCACTATTTTTTCTTTATTAAGAAAAATAGGTTTTTTTCTGCCCAGTTGTAATAAGTCTATATGGATTCATGCTGTAAGCTTAGGCGAGGTAAGCCTTATTGAGCCGATAGTTAATAAAATGTCGGAAAATTTAAAATATTCGATTGTAATCTCTACAACAACCTTAACCGGAAACCGAGTAGCTTATAAAAAGTACGGAGCTGTTGCAAAAATAATTTATTTTCCGCTGGATATATCCGCTGTTATTAAAAAATTTCTAAGAAAAATCAATCCAAAAATATTTATTACGGCTGAAGGCGAACTTTGGCCAAATCTAATTTCACATATTAGACGGAAAAAAATACCTTTTTTAATTATTAACGGGAGGATCTCAGAGAGGGCTTTCCGCCGTTACCGGTTAATTAGGCCGGTGATGAAAAAGATGTTGTCCGGATGCAGCCGGATAGGCGTTCAAAATGAACAATACAGAAAAAGATTTATTGATTTGGGCGCCGAGCCCGAGCGGGTTTCGGTTACGGGCAGTTTAAAATTTAATAGCATCAATCCGGACGAAGAAAAAATTCAGCAGTTTAAACAAAAATATACCGTAATTTTAAAGCCGAATTCCAGGAAGCTTTTCATCGCGGCAAGTACTCATAAACCAGAAGAGGAAAATATTTTAGATTTTTATAAAGATTTGCATTCAAAAAAAAGACCAACTCTTTTAATCGCTCCCCGTCATCCTGAGCGGGTAACTTCGATTGAAAAAATAGCTTTAGCTAAAGGTTTTAAGCCGGTGCGGATAAGCGAGGTTAATAATTTTGAGGATAAAAAAAATAACTTATTTATTTTAGATACAGTAGGCCAGCTTTCATATTTTTATAACATTTGTGATATTTGTTTTGTCGGCGGAAGCCTCTCCGGCTCCGGCGGGCATAATATTTTAGAACCGTTATATTTTTCAAAACCTGTTTTATTTGGCCCAAGTATGGAGAATTTTTCAGACATTGCTAAAAAAGTTATCGATAATTCAGCCGGGATACAAGTTAATTCTTTTCAAGAATTAAAGGAAAAGGTTAAAATTTTGTTAGAGAATGAAAAGGAGCGCAACAAATACAGCCAGGCAGCTAAGATTGTTTTTGAAAAGGCCGACAGCCTCAGCCAAAATTTAAAAATGATTTCAAAGGAGTTTAGTTTTTTTGATGAAAGTTAGATTAAAAAAATGGTATGTTGCATTTATCGAAGAGGATAGCCGCTCTTTTTTAGGGAATATATTTTATCTGTTTTTATACCTGCTTTCATTGGTTTATAGACTTGTTGTAACTATTAGAAATTTTCTCTATAACAAAAATTTATTAAAATCTTATTATTCCGGTTCGTCTTTTATAATCGGGGTTGGTAATATTTCCTGGGCTGGAACCGGCAAGACTCCTCTTTGCCTATGGCTCTATAGGCAGTTTGGATTAAAAATAAAATCAGCTATTTTACGCAGGGGCTATGGCCAGGATGAAGAAAAGTTAATTAAAGAAGAGTGTGATCAGGTTTTTTCTTCGCCTAATCGTATGAATTTAGTTAAAGGTTTAGAGAAAAGGTATGATTTGTTTATATTAGATGACGCTTTTCAATACAGAAAGCTAAAAAAAGATTTAGAAATTGTTATAATGGGCCAAAGAGAATTTGATAAAAAGATAAATCTTATTCCGGTTTCATTCTTCCGCGAACCTTTTAAAAATATAAAACGGGCTGACTTTTTGATTATAAATTATAAAAATCAGGCTAACCGGGAAAAAATTAAAAGAAAAATTGCGCAGGCCGGGCTAGAACCAGAGGTTTATTTTGCCGGCTATCGGATTAGTGGGTTAGAAGGTTTAGATGGAAAAAGATATGATTTTAATCAATTAAGAAATAAAAGAATAGCCGCTTTTGCTGCAATCGGATACCCGCAGGGTTTTTTTGGATTATTAAAAGAAAATGGATTTAAATTAGAAAGAGAAATCAGATACCCCGACCATTACAACCTCTCTAATTGCGAATATAGCAAATTGGAGCAAAAATTGTTAAATTCGGGAATAAATA
The DNA here is from genome assembly GCA_021735405.1 of Candidatus Omnitrophota bacterium. Classification (GTDB taxonomy): domain Bacteria; phylum Omnitrophota; class Gorgyraeia; order Duberdicusellales; family 4484-171; genus PXAH01. Next base: position 17,990 of record JAIPHC010000012.1, read on the forward strand.
GTTTAGCTATAACCAGAAAAGACAAGTATCATTTACCTCAGGGAAGAAAAAAAATAGATATTTTTATGGTTGATGTTAAACTAGAAATAGAGAATAAAAAAAGATTTTTAGAAGCTATAGTTAAAAAAATCAATAAGAAATTAAATTAATATGTATTTTGCCGCTAAGTTAATTCAAGAAATTTTTTACCGGTTGCCTTTAGGGGTGTTGAAAATTTTTGCAAAAGTTTTAAGCCTGCTTTTTTTTAGCAATATCCGTAAAAGAAAAACAGCTTACCGTAATTTGAAAATGGCTTTTCCCGATAAAACTTATCCAGAAATAATTTCTATTTTAAAAGGAAGCTATTATAATTTTTCCTTAAGCTTGGTTGAAACCTTAATTGCCGACCGCATTTATCCTTATATTCAACTTAAAGGTGAGCATTATTTTAACGGCCCGGGTGTATGCATCGGGATTCATGCCGGCAGCTGGGAGCTGGCTAATTTTATTTTTGCTCAAAAATATAAGTTTGCAGTTTTGGCTAAGCACCAGAAGAATAAAAAACTGGATAAGTTTTTAAATCAAATCAGGGAAAAAACCGGATTGAAGGTTTGTTTTAATATTCGTTCATTGATTAATTATATTAAAAAAGATTATTATATTGGCTTAGTTGTTGACCACGGGGCAGAAGGAGAGGCTGAAACTACTAATTTTTTTGGGCAGTTTATTCCTACGCCAAAAGGAGCGGTATTTATAGCAAAAAAATTCCAAAAATATATATATCCCTGTTTTAGCCGCAGAACCGGTGGTTTTTGCCACAAAGTCGAATTTTTAGACCGGATAGATCCGGACTCTCGGGATGAAAAAGGACTGCTTGAACTTTTTAATCAACTCTATCAAAAACAATTGGTAAAGTATCCCCGTGAGTATCTCTGGCAACATAAGCGTTTTAAATATAAAAAAAACCGAGATGTAACTATTATCAGTGACGGAAGGCTGGGGCATCTTAAGCAATCGAAAGCCTTGCTTTCAATTTTAGAGAAAGAGGGCAATTACCAGATACGCAGCAAAGTGGTGGAAATAAAGTATAAAAATAATTTAATGCGAATAGCTGCAAATTTTATTGCTAATTTTTGCCCTCGGTTTGCTCCCGCGCTGATTAAAGCTTTAAGGTTAATTGTAGATAAAGATAGTTATCGGAATCTTGCCACTACTTTTTCTGATATTGTGATAAGTACCGGCAATTTTACTGCGCCTGTAGCTAAGATATTTTCTTCGTCTTTGGGAGCAAAAATTGCCGTAGTTTTACGGACTAATCTTTCTTCTTCCCGTTTCGATTTGGCGATTATCCCCGAGCATGACCGTATTTTTTCCGATAATCTTGTAAAAATCAAAGGAGCTTTGACTTATCCGTTAGGTGCAAGAAATAAAGCAGATAAGTGCAAGAGTTTTTTTTCTTTGGGGCCTGATAAAAAAATTGCTTTTTTTGTCGGCGGCCCGGTTTTTGACAGCCGGGACTTTGCCAGAAATTTGAAATTTTTTATTAAACAATTAAAAGCCTTTTCAAAAGATAAAGGCTATAAGATTTTAATTAGTACTTCCGGCCGGACGCCCGCAAAATTAGAAAAATACATAAAAAAAGAGTTAGCTGATTTTGAAAATACTGAAGTTTTGGTTGTGGCTGGAGAAAAAAATTATGATTTTGTTTTTGAAGGTTTTATTTTGCTTTCAGATATTGTTTTTTCTTCCAGCGAAAGCATTTCGATGGTTTCTGAAATCGCTTCTTTAGGCAAGCCGTGTGTTTGTGTTTTTTTTGAAACCGAAGACGAAAAACGAAAAGTATTTTTAAGTTCTGTAAAAGATGAAATTAATTTTTTAAGATATCCTTATAAAATTAAAGATAAAAACCTAAAAACATCTCAAATGTTTCATCGAAACCGTAAGATTTTAGAAAAAGCGGTTAAGCGGCTTCTTTAAGATATGAAAGTTATCCAAATTTTACCAAAGATGAAGGCCGGCGGAGTCGAAAGAGGGGTCTTAGACCTTGTTAACTATTTTAAAAATCAGAAAAGTTTTTCAAACTTTGAAAGCGTAGTTATCAGCGCCGGGGGGAATTTAACCTATTTGCTGGATCAAGCCGGCATAAAACACTATAAAATGCCAGTAGATAAAAAGTCTCCTTTGTCTTTGTTTTTGGTTCATCGGATTTCAAAACTTATTTTAAAGGAAAAACCTGATATTATCCATGCCCGCAGCCGGGTGCCGGCTTGGATAGCTTTTTTTGCAACCCGGAATAAAAACTGTCATTTTATAACTACAGCCCATGGTATTTATAGAAATAAAATATCCAGCGAAGTAATGGGGTGGGGTAAATTAGTGATTTGCCCTTCAAAGACTGTAGCCCGCCATATGAAGGAAAAATTTGGAGTCCCGGAAGAAAAAATTTTAATTATTCCCAGATGGGTAGATTTAGATAAATTTAAATATACAGATTATCAAAGCCGGATTGAAAATAATTTTATAGTGGCTGTGGGGCGGATTTCTCCTACAAAGGGGTACCAATATTTAATTGATGCTTTTAGAAAGGTAGTGCGGTTTAAGCCTTACCTTAAACTTAAAATAGTTGGTTCAGTCGATAAGAATAAGTCAGGATACCTAGATTATTTAAAAACTTTGGTGACTAGATTTTCTTTAAATTATAATGTTGAATTTACCGGTTTTTCTCAGAATATAGAAAATATTTTAGCTCAGGCTAAGATATTGGTGGCTCCATCTGTAATCGAAGAGGCTTTTGGCCGGGTAGTAATTGAAGCTGCTGCTTGCGGGGTTCCGGTGGTTGCTACCAAAGTGGGGGGTTTTCAAGAGATAATTGATGATAAAAAAGATGGATTGTTGGTTCCCCCCTCGGATGTGGATTCTCTCTCTGAGGCAATACTAAAACTGGTTGATGACCCCAAATGGGCGCAAAAGCTGTCAATTCAGGCAAGAGAGAAGGTCAGCAAATATTATTCGATGGATAAAGCTTTAGATTCTTTAGGTAAAGTCTATGAAAAAGCGGTTAATGAAAAAAGGATATTAATCACAAAAATATCCTCTTTGGGAGATATTGTTTTAGCCATACCTTCTTTAGCCCGCCTACGCCAGGAGTTTCCGAAGGCAAAAATATATCTGCTTACTTTAAAAAAATATGCCAGTTTTTTCTATAACTGCCCTTATCTTGATAAGGTTATAACTGTATCTTCAGATTATAAAAAAATTAAAAAAATTTTCCAAATAAGTAAAAAATTGAGAAGATTATCATTTGACTATATAGTTGATTTGCAGAATAACCGCGCTAGCCAGTTGATTGCTTTTTTAAGTTTTGGGCGCAAAACTTTTGGTTTTAGGCGAAAACTGGGTTTTTTATTAAACCATACAGCTGTTTATAAAAAAAAGGAGATGATTGACCCTCTTGAGTCTCAGGAAAGGATCTTGAAGCTTTTAGGGGTAACTTTTCTAGAAAAGAAGTTATTGTTTTGGCAAACTAAACCTCTTGATTTATCGGCTTTTAATTTAGGAGAGAATGAATTAATCGGAATTAACGTTTCTGCTTCTGAAAAATGGAAGACCAAAAATTGGCCCGTAGAAAACATTAACCGTTTTATTAAATTGTTTATCAAAAAATATCCCGGCTATCGGGTATTGCTTTTAGGAGATGAAAGAGGTATATCGAGAGCCGAGGCAATAAAAAAAATTAATAAATCAAGAAATATTACCAATCTTTGCGGGAAAACCGAAATTAATGAACTTATTGAAATTCTAAAAAAATTAAAACTTTTCATTACGCCAGATACCGCGACTTTGCATCTTGCTCAAAGTTTGGGAACCGAAATCATCGGCCTTTTTGGCCCGACTAACTCCAAGCTTCATACCGTAGAAGCTGTTAATCTTAAAATTATCGAAAAGGATTTATCCTGCCGGTATTGTTATAAAGGTATATGCAGTACCAACCAATGTATGAAAGATATCACCGCTAAAGAAGTCCTCTCTTCTGCTGCCGCTATTTTAGGCAAAATTAAGTATTGAGTTAAGTTACAAATTTAGGCTGAGTCTTTTTCGGGAAGAAGGCTTAAGGCGCGGCTAAGGACTTTAGCGAGGGTTATTTTTTTTATGCATTGGTAGTGTTTTGGGCAGTTTTTTAGATAGCAGGGAGTTGGGCAGTCATTGTTTTCAAAAAAGAGATATCCTTTTTTGTTATTTATTGGTTTTGTGCAGTTTGGATTAGTAGGTCCGAATATGGCAATAAAGTTAGTTTCTACTGAACCAGCTAGATGGAGCGGCCCGGAATCTCCCGAAATGACTAAATCAAGGCAGCTGTAGAGACAAGCAAGTTGGCGGAGCGAAGTTCTACCGCTTAAATCTATAGCTTTTTTGCCGAATTCGCCAGCAAAATTGGTTATTTCTTTTCGTTTATTTTTTGAGGTTATAAAAAAAATAGAATTGGGATGTTTATCAAGAATTTTTTTTACTAATTTTCGATAATTATCCAGCGGCCAATCTTTGGGCGGCCAGTTGCTGAAAGGGTTGATTCCAATTAAATAGTTGGTTTTTTTTAAATCAAGTTGAGGAATTATTGTTTTTATACCTTCTTTTTCGCGGTTATCTAAATAAACCCGGCAGTTTTTATCAGTTGTTGTTATCCCCATAGCGCTTAAAATATTAAGATAATAGTCTTGTTTATGGAGAGAATCTTTTTTTATCGAAGGAATTTTTTTGCTAAGAAGTATTGATCGTTTTTTATAGTTGTAGCCGATTAACTCTTTTGTTTTTGCGAGAAAGATGAGTAAGGTTTTGGTGAAGGAGCGATGGAAAAATATTGCTTTATCGAATCGGTAAGCTTTGATTTTTTTGATAAATTTAATTTTTGAAAAAATAGTTTTTTCTTCTCTTTTTTCGTCCAATTTAAATATTTTATCGATATAGGGATTATTTTCTAAAATAGGAGCTGCCCGGCGGGCTACAGCTACCGCCAAGAAGCTTTCCGGGTGAGTTTCTTTTATGGCTTTAAAAGCGGGAGTAGTAAAAATTACATCTCCTAACCAATTAGGTTCAACTACTAGTATTTTTAACTGCTTTTTCATAAACTTTGATAAAACTATCTATTTTTTTGGTTATATCAAATTTATCTATCACTTGTTTTCTAGATTTTTCAGATATCTTCTGATAAAGGGTTTTATCTGCTTTTAGTTTAATAATTGCTTCAGCTATAGCTAAGCTGTTAGCAGGGGGCACTTTTAAGCCTGTTTTTTCTTGACCTACCAGCAAATTTAGGCCGTCAACCTTAGATACAACAGGAGGTATTCCCAGGTATTGAGCTTCAACCACAGAAAGGCCCAGCGGTTCTTCTAAAGAAGGCAGGCAGAATATATCTAACGAATTTAAAAATGCAGAAAGGGATTTTCTTTTCAATAAAACAATACTATTTATAACTTTTAATTTATCGGCAAGGTTTAAGAGATAGTTCTGGTAGTTCCCTTCGCCCAATATATAGAATTTTGCTTCCGGATATTTTTCTAAAACTTTCGGGATACTCCTGATTAGGTATTGGAAGCCTTTTACGGGTGAGAGCCTTCCTGAGGCGCCAACTATCGGGTCTCCTTTTAGCTGTAAAGGAGGGGTTTTTTGATTTAAGGTTTCAAGGTCAATTCCCGAAAGGATAGTTTTTATTTTTTTTGGATTTGCGCCAAAATAATTTATTAAATCATTTTTTACAAGGGGGGTAATTGCGATTGAATATTTACCATGAGCCTTTATTATTTTGCGTATTTTTCTGGTTTTATTTTTTTTATAAAATCCATGGAAATTAGCTATATGAGGTATTTTTGTAAATAAGCTAGTCAGTTGGGAAGCAACTTGAGTAACCCGGGTATGTGAGTGGAGGAGGTCATAAGAAAATTGTTTGTGGATTTGTGATAATCTTAGAGCACTTGCCGCTACTTTAGGAGAGAGTTCATTTTTAGTTTTAATGGGAATCCTATATGTTTTTATGCCTAGCTGTTTAAACCGATGCTCTTGGTTTCCTCCCGCGGAGCATACGGCAACTTCTATATCGTTTTTTAGAAGGTATTTAGCTAAAGTATATACATAAGTTGTGATTCCGCCGATATTAAGATGAGGCAGCACCTGTAAAACTCGCATTTAATTAAGATATCATAGGATAGCGAAGATGGGAAGAAAAAAACTTGCCCGCAAGCAAAAGAGAAGTTATATTATTAAAGTATGAAAAAAATCGATAAAATTATAATTAATTTTCCTACCAATATCGGCGATGCGATC
>JAIPHC010000013.1 GCA_021735405.1 Candidatus Omnitrophota bacterium
AAGTAGATGTTATGCGGTAGCGGTTGTCGGATGCAAAATAGCCTTCGGCGCTTTGACTCCGTCAAAGATTGCATACGACTCTCCCCCGCGGCAGTCAGTAAAAAACTTAATAGCTCTCTGAAATCCTAAATTTTAAACACTAAACCCTAAACAAGCTCAAAATTTAATATATAAAACTCAAAATAAATATGGTTTAGATTTGAAAAATTTGGATTTATTTAAGATTTAGGATTTTGGATTTAGAGTTTCTTTTGCGAAGCAAAAAGACGCGGGTGTAGCTCAGCTGGTAGAGCGTCACGTTGCCAACGTGAAGGTCGGGGGTTCGAAACCCCTCGCCCGCTTTTTCTGTTTTTTGGTTGTAAGAGGTTTTGAGATAATCTGTGGCAATTCGGGAGAGTTTTCGGAAACAATTATTATCCCTTCGGGACGCTTCGCCTGCGGCGAAGATTGTTTGCGAAACCCCTCGCCCGCTTTTCCATTATAAAATGGTTAATTGGTGAGTAGTGAGTAGTTAATTAACCAATTAACCAATTAACTAATTAACTAATTGAATATGAATGTAGCTAATTACCTCGATAAAGATAATATTCTTTTTAGTTCTAAGCAAAGAGATAAAAAAAATATTATCTCTTTTATGCTGGATAATTTGGTATCTTGCAATAAAATAGACAAAAAAAATAAAAAAGATATCCTAACTACGATAATCCAAAGGGAAGAAATGGGTTCAACCGCGATAGGCGGCAACATTGCTCTTCCTCATGCCCGGATCAATTCGGTCAAAAACATTCTGCTTTCTTTATGTATTGCTAAAGAAGGAGTTGATTTTGACTCGCTTGACGAAAAACCGGTTAACGTTATAGTTTTGCTCCTTTCAAATAAAATGCAGGCAGGAACTCATCTTAAGACTTTGGCCTTTTTAGCCAGGATGTTAAGAGACAAATTTTTTATCCAGAGTTTGAAAAAAGCAAAGGATAAGGAAGAAGTTTTGAGTTTGTTAAACAAGCAGCAACAGGCTGTTAGTTAACTTTTTCGATGAAAAAATTTATAAAAGTCATAAAATTGTTTTATCCGGGGTTACGGGTTAAAAGATGGGTAAGCTTGCTTTTAATAAGCTTATTTTTCCTTGTTTTTTCAGCAGTCCGCCTCTCTTTTGATACTATTTTGCTTTTAAAAATATTTGATGTTTTTCTTCTCTTTATTTCTTTTTTGGGAGTAATCGTAGGCCTTTCTTCTTTGATGCACAGCTTCTTTCAAGTAGTCTATCCTCAAAATCAACGGGGAATGATTGACCTTATCTATGAAAAAAGATTTTTATCGAAAGGGCCTAGAATTGTCGCGATTGGAGGCGGGACAGGGCTTTCGACCCTGCTTGAAGGATTAAAAAAGTATACCGCAAATATTACAGCTATTGTTACTGTAGCTGACGAAGGAGGTTCTTCCGGCCGCCTGCGTGAAGAATTCGGGATATTACCTCCGGGTGATATCAGAAATTGCCTTGTTTCTTTGGCTGAGACCCCCCAGCTTATGCGCGACTTATTCCAATACCGTTTTAAAGAAGGAGAAGGAATTAAAGGCCATAGTTTTGGCAATATTTTTATTACCGCTATGACTCAAGTCAGCGGAAGTTTTAAAGAGGCGATTAAAGAATCCAGTATTGTTTTAGCGATAAGGGGAAAAGTTTTACCTTCTTCGCTTTTAAGCTTACGGATTAAAGCTGATTATTTAGATGGGACTACCATCAAAGGCGAAGACAGGATTCCTAAGAATAAAAGCAATATCAAAAAGTTATATCTAATGCCGGAAGACGCAAAATCTAATCCGGAAGCAATAGCGGCGGTTAATCAGGCCGATATAATAATTTTTGGCCCAGGCAGTTTATTTACAAGTGTAATTCCCAATTTGCTGCTTAAAGATTTAGGTGATGCGATTTCCCGCCGGCAGGTAATGAAGCTTTATGTTTGCAATGTAATGACTCAGGAAGGAGAGACTGATGATTATACTGCATCAGACCACCTGCGGCAAATTACATCTCATACCAATAAAAATATTATCAACTGTTGTTTAGTAAATTCGGGAAGGTTAACCTCGGATTTATTGTCTAAATACGCTAAACAGAAATCATTTCCAGTTTTGTTTGACCGGAGGCGGTTAAGAGAGATGGGGGTATCCGTTTATGAGGCGGATGTGATAAACAGAACTGATTATCTAAGGCATAATCCCTATAAAACAGCTCGTGAAATAATTCGTATCTATAATAAAAGAAGGAAAAAATGGCTAGGCTTGAGAAACAGGTTTTAATAAAACGAAAACATGGATTACATGCGAGGCCGGCTACCTTATTTGTACAATTAGCTAACAAGTTTGATTCTTCGGTAAAAGTAAAAACTGGCAAGGAAACCATTGACGCAAAATCAATAATAGCTATTTTAAGTTTAGGATTAAATAAGGATGCAAAAATTACTATTATAGCCGAAGGTGAAGACGCAAAAGAAGCCTTAGATGAGTTGACAAATTTTATCGAAGGAGAAGAATAGCCGCGCTCGGGCTAAAAAAAGATTTCATGCGGGCGCTAATTAATTAGGCCTGATATTAGGCAGGAGGTTTTATGGTTAAGTATAAAGGAATCGTCGCTTCCGGAGGCGTGGGGGTAGGAGAAACTTATCTGATAAGAGAAGATGAGCTTTTTGTCCCCAGAAAAAAAATAGATTATAGCAAGATATCGCGGGAAATTTATAGATTCGAAGAAGCTTTAATTAAAACCCGCCGCCAAATATCAAGCATACAGGAGAAGATATCCAAAGAAATAGGTTTCGACCATGGCAGGATTTTTGAAGCTCATTTTCTGGTTTTAGAAGACAGGGTGTTAATTGAAGATGTAATAAAACAAATAAAAAATAACCGGGTAAACGTAGAATACGCTTTTTCTCAAAGTATAAAAAAGTATATAGATACTTTACTTAAGCTTAACGATGAATACCTGAGAGAAAGAGTTGTGGATATAAAAGATATCGCCCGCCGGGTGATCAAGGTGATGCTTAAAGAAAAAAGCGCGAGCTTGATAAATTTAAAAGATAAAAGAGTTATCGTTGCCCATGATTTAACTCCTTCTCAAACAGCCGATATTCCTAAAGAAAAAGTTGTAGCCTTCATTACCGATGTAGGCGGGAGAACTTCCCATACTGCAATAATCGCAAGAAGCTTGGGTATTCCGGCGGTAGTGGGGCTTAAAAATATTTCAAAAAAGATAAATGACAAGGATAAGGTAATAGTTGACGGATTTTCCGGCACGGTAATAGTCAAACCCAGCAAAAAAATAGCCGGTGATTACAAGAAAAAAATAGCTAAATATTCTCAGGAAATAAAAGCAGCTAAGAAACCTAAAATTGGTAAAGCCGTTACCAAAGACGGCAAACAAATAGATGTTTCGGCAAATATAGAATTACCGGAGGAGTTGAATTTAGTTAAAAAATACGGAGCTGACGGAATAGGGCTTTACCGGACAGAGTACATTTTTTTGGGTAAAAGAGAGCTTCCTTCAGAAGAAGAGCAATATAAAGCTTATTCCAATGTTGCGAAAAAAAGCAAGCCCGAATCTGTTATAATCAGAACCATCGATATTGGCGGGGATAAATTTTTATCCCGTCCCGATGTGCCTCAAGAGATGAGCCCGTTTTTAGGCTGGAGAGCAATAAGGTTTTGTTTAGCCCGGCCGGCAATATTTAAAGCTCAAATTAGAGCGATTCTCAGGGCTTCGGCCGGGGGGAATGTTAAAATGATGTTTCCGATGATTTCCGGCATCGAAGAATTGCTTGAGGCAAAAAAAATGGTTTCTCTTTGCAAGAAAGAACTTTCTCAAGAAAAGAAAAAGTTTGATAAAAATATTAAAATAGGAGCGATGATTGAGGTCCCTTCAGCGGCTTTAACTGCCGATGTTTTGGCAAAGGAGTGTGATTTTTTTAGTATTGGCACCAATGATTTAATCCAATATTCTCTGGCTGTTGACCGGGCCAACGAAAAAGTCGCTTATTTATACGAACCGGGCCATCCGGGGGTTTTACGATTGATCAAAAATATTATCAGCGGCGCACATGAAGCTAAGATTTGGGTGGGGATGTGCGGAGAGATGTCGGCGGAGCCCAGCCTGGCTTTTTTACTTCTGGGGCTGGGGCTTGACGAGTTGAGCATGCCGCCTCCGCAGGTATTAAAGATAAAAGAGCTGATTCAGAGGGTAACCTTTAAAGACGCTCAGGCTGCCGCGGAAAAGGCGCTTAACCTTTCCACGGCTAAAGAAATAGAAAAATACCTAAAGGGGCGGTTAAAAAAAGTATTAGATAAAGATTTTTTTAATTTTTTGAATCTATAGCTGGGAGGCAGTATGGAAATCAATCCTATCAGAGAAAAAATAGACAAAATTGATGAAAAAATTTTAAATAACCTCAATCAAAGGGCTAAGCAGGTTTTAAAAATATCAAATATTAAAAAAAAGAAAAAAATAAGAAGGTATTCTCCTGAACGGGAAAGCAGGATTCTGAGAAGGTTGAGCAAAATCAATAAAGGGCCTCTTGGTGAAGAAGATATAAGAAATATATTTACCGAAATCCTTTCTGTTTTGAGGTCGCAAAAAGGCCAGCTTGATATAGCTTATCTTGGCCCGGAAGGCACTTTTACCCATTTAGCGGCCAGAAAAAAATTCGGTAAAAAATGCCGCTATTTACCCGCAGAAGGGATATCGGATGTATTTTACCAAATAGAAAAAGGAAAAGCCGATTTTGGAGTAGTGCCTGTCGAGAATTCTACCGAAGGAGTGGTTAACCATACTCTAGATATGTTCTTTACCTCTAATTTAAGTATTTGCGCAGAAATTACTTTAAATATTTCTCACTTTCTTCTGGGCAGGCTTAATTCTAAAATAAAAAGGGTCTATTCTAACCCGCAGGTTTTTTCACAATGCAGAAGGTGGCTTGCCGTTAATTTGCCCGAAGCGGAGTTGGTTCCCGCCAGTTCAACCGCGGCCGCAGCGAAAAAAGCCAAAAGCGACCGCTGGGGCGCTTGTATCGGAGGCAAAATTCTCGCTGATTTATACGGTTTGGATTTGATAGCCAGCTCAATTGAAGATATGTCTTCTAACTATACCAGGTTTTTGATTGTAGCTTCTTGTGACAGCGCTGTTTCGGGGTTTGATAAGACTTCTTTATTATTTTCTGTAAAAGATGAAGTAGGAGCCTTGTATGATGTTTTGTCTTTCTTTCGCCAGCATAATATAAATCTTACCAAAATTGAATCCCGTCCTTCTAAAAAGAAACCATGGGAATACTATTTTTTTGTAGATTTAGAAGGCCATCGGGAATCAACCCGGCTTAAGAAGGCTTTAGAGGATTTAAGCAAAAAGTGTGTTTTTGTGAAAGTATTGGGTTCTTATCCCCGGGAGAAATAAAATATAGTTATGAAATACCGGAAAGAATTAGATAAAATTAATAGTTATAAACCAGGTAAACCTATCGAAGAATTGAGGCGGGAGAAAAGGTTAACTAAGATTTATAAATTGGCTTCTAACGAAATACCCTTCCAGCCGGATTTTATTAAAGATGCGGTTAATAAGGAATTAAAGAATATTAATCGTTATCCGGAAAGCTCCTGCTTTTACTTAAGGGAAAAGCTGGCTAAAAATTTTAAAATAAATCCTGATTCAATAGTATTTGGAAACGGCTCGGATGAAATTATTACGCTGGCTCTTAAAACTTTTATCGGCAAAAAAGATGAAGTTATAATAGCTTATCCTTCTTTTTTGGTTTATCAAATTCAGGCACAAATTTTCGGGGCCAAGGTAATAAAGGCGCCTTTGGAAAATTATTCTTATTGTTTAGAAAGAATCGCAAAAAAAATAACAAAAAAAACCAAAATTATTTTTATCGCTAATCCGGATAACCCTACCGGAACCTATATTAACCAGGAAAAAATGGATAATTTTTTAAAAAAGGTTCCTAAAAATGTGCTTTTATTCTTTGATGAAGCTTACTTTGAGTTTGCGCCCGCAGATTTTCCAAAATCGATTGATATTCTCACCCGGCGAAAAAATATTATAATAACCAGGACTTTTTCTAAAGCTTACGGCTTGGCCGGTTTAAGGATTGGTTACGGGATAACCAGCAAAAAAATAGCTAAATTACTTAATAAAGTAAGAGAGCCTTTTAATGTAAATCGTATCGCGCAAGTTTCGGCTCAAGCTGCATTGGAAAATAAAGATTTTGTAAAAAAAGTAGTCAGTTTTATCAATAAAGAGAAATCTTATTTTTATAAAAATTTAGACAGGCTGGGATTATCTTATCCTGAGAGCGCTGCTAATTTTATTTTAGTGGATTTTAAAAAAGATACCAAGAAGCTTTATGAATATATGCTGAACCAAGGTATAATCATAAGAGAATTAAGCGGTTGGGGTTTAGATAATTTTTTTAGGGTTACCATGGGAACGAGAACTCAAAACAGAAAGTTTATTAAATCTCTTGAGAATTATATAAGGAGGATGAGGAAATGATTATTGTTTTAAAAAAAGGTACAGAACAAAAAGATATCGATAATTTATTAAAGAAGGTAAAAAGTTTAGGGCTTAAACCAATGGTTTCTCAAGGGCAGGAAAGGACAATTATCGGAGTAATCGGCCCGGAAGACGTGATTCGGTTTCAGCCGCTTGAGGCTTATCCCGGCGTAGACAAAGTAATGCCGGTATTGGCGCCTTATAAACTGGTTTCCAGAGAATTCAAGCAGCAGGATAGTATAATTAAGGTAAAGGATTCAGTTGAATTTGGGTCAAAAAAAATAAATATTGTTGCCGGACCTTGTTCAATCGAGACAAAGGCACAGCTTAAAGAAATAGCCGGTAAGATCAAAGATTCGGGAGCTTCTTTGATTCGCGGGGGGGCTTTCAAGCCAAGGACTTCGCCTTATAGCTTTCAAGGCTTGGGCGAAGAAGGATTAAAAATTTTACAAGATATTTCCAACCAGTTTGGCATACCGGCTGTTACCGAAGTTATGGATACAAGAGACGTCGAGCTTGTTGCCCGTTATGCGGATGTGTTTCAAATCGGAGCTCGGAATATGCAGAATTTTAATTTATTAAAAGAGGTTGGCCAGACTAAAAAACCGATTATTTTAAAAAGAGGTTTAAGCGCTACTGTAAAAGAACTTTTGATGAGCGCAGAGTATATTTTATCCGAAGGTAATTTTAACGTAATTCTCTGTGAAAGGGGAATCAGAACTTTTAGCGAATTTACCCGTAATACTTTAGATATAAGCGCTGTTCCGGTTATCAAGATGTGTTCGCATTTGCCGGTTATTGTTGATCCCTCTCATGCTGCCGGTAAGTGGGGCTTGGTTAATCCTTTAAGCAAAGCGGCTGTGGCAGCCGGAGCCGACGGCCTTTTGGTCGAGGTTCACCCTAACCCCAAAGAAGCTTTAAGTGACGGCCCTCAGCAGTTATTGCCGGAAAATTTTGCAATTTTGATGAAGGAATTAAAGCAGGTAGCTGAATCGGTGGGAAGAGAATTATAAGTCCAAAGTCCTATGTCCAAAGTCCAAAGTTAAAAAAACAAAATGATATAAAACCGAAGATATTGGAAATAATGTTATGGAATTGAAGAATATTAAAAAAGTAGGTATTATCGGAGTTGGATTTATGGGAGGCTCTTTAGCTTTAGCCCTTAAGAAAAGTTTTAGCAACTTTGAGATTATAGGGCATGCTAGAAGCGATAAGGCATTTAGGCGCCTTAAGAAAGCTAAAGTTTTAGACAGGATAGAAAGATCTGATAAAAGGATAGCCAAAGAGTCAGATATTTTAATTTTAGCAACGCCGGTTAGCGTAATTATTAACCTTTTAAAAAGAATAAACCCTTTTTTAAAAAAAGGAGCTATTGTTTTTGATTTAGGAAGCACCAAAGAGGAGATAGAAAAAGCAGCCGAGAAAAATCTTCCTAAAGAAGTTTCTTTTGTGGGCTGCCATCCTTTTTGCGGTTCGGAGAAAAAAGGAGTAGAAGAAGCCAGAGGGAGCCTCTATCAGGGTTCATTGTGTTTTATTACCTCAACCAATAAAAGTTCCTACCTGGTTGAAAGAATTTGGAAAAAAATCGGCTCTAAAGTTGTCCGGGCTACTCCGGCCGGCCACGACAGGGTTGTTTGTTTTGTATCCCATCTTCCCCATCTTGCTTGTTTTTCTCTGATTAACACGATACCGGCTAAATATTTAGAGTTTAGTTCTTCCGGTTTTCGTGATTTAACCAGAATCGCCTCTTCTTCTTCCGGACTCTGGACAGATATTTTTTTAACTAATGCCGCTAAAATTATAGAAAATATAGATAAACATAAGAAGCATTTAAACGAATTTCGGGATTTAATTGCCAAAGGGGATAGGCAAAAGTTAAAAAAGCTGATAAAAAAGGCTAACAAGAGGCGGGATAAATTGTCATGATTGTAGCCATAGACGGGCCGGCAGGTTCGGGTAAAACTACGGTAGCTGAACAATTAGCCAAACGGTTAGGTTTTTCTTTTTTAGATACCGGAGCGACTTACCGGGTTTTGACTTACTCGGCGCTAGAAAGCGGAATTAATTTAGAAAGTGAAGAAGAATTAACCAGCTTAGCTAAGGGCCTGGATTTAAAAATAGACAACAATAAAGTATATTTAAAAGATACAGATATCAGTAAAGAGATTCGCAAACCGCGGATAGATAAAAATATTTCTAAAATAGTGGGCTTTAACAAGGTAAGAAAAGTTATGAATCAATTACAGAGGAAAGAGGCGGGCGGCAAGAATTACGTGGTCGAAGGCAGAGACATAACTACAGTAGTTTTTCCCGATGCGGAGTTTAAATTTTATCTCGACGCTAATCAGAAAATAAGAGTTAAAAGGAGAGTCCAACAGCTTTTAAAAGAGGGAGAAGCCGTTAACCAGCAAGAGGTCGCCGATGACCTGATAAAAAGAGATAGAGCCGATAAAAACCGCAAGATAGGGTCTTTGAGGTTAACCGAAGATACCCGCTATATCGATACAACCAATCTTTTAATTCCGGAAGTAGTAGAGAAGTTGTTTGCTATTGTTAGGGAAAAATAAACATGGAACAAAAAAATAATACCAGAAATTTCTGCATCATAGCTCATATAGACCATGGTAAATCTACCTTAGCGGATAGATTTTTAGAGATTGCCGGAACCATGCTTAAGGGAAAAATCTCTCAGCAGATGTTAGACAGCATGGAACTAGAAAGAGAAAGAGGAATTACGATTAAAGCAAAGGCGGTGCGTTTGATTTATTCCTCCGGCGGAGCTAGTTATACCTTGAATTTAATTGATACTCCCGGCCATGTTGATTTTAGTTATGAAGTCGCGAAATCTTTAAAAGGCTGTGAAGGAGCAATCCTTTTAGTTGATGCCGCTCAAGGAGTCGAAGCGCAAACCGTAGCTAATTTTCATTTAGCTTTAGAAAGCAATTTAAAAATTATCCCGGTTCTTAACAAAATAGATTTACCCGGTGCCGATTTAGAAAAAGGTTACCGGCAGTTGTTTGATATTTTTGGTTTTAAAAAAGAAGAGGTTCTGGCGGTTTCTGCTAAAGAAGGGGCCGGGGTAAAAAAGCTGCTGGATAAGTTAATCGAAGAGATACCTGCGCCTTCCGGGGATCCGGAAAAACCAACCAAAGCAGTGCTTTTTGATTCTGCTTATGATCTGTACCGGGGGGTTGTGCTTTTTGTAAGAATCTTTGACGGAAAAATAAAAAAAGGCGACAGAATTTTATTAATGCATCAAAAGAAAGAGTACCGGGTTGAGGAGATAGGTATTTTTTGCCCTCAGCCTGTAAAAAAGGAAAGCCTTGCCTGCGGCCAGGTTGGGTATATTTGCTGCAACATGAAAAATCCTAATGAAGTTGATGTGGGAGATACTATTACCTTAAGCGCTAATCCCGCTTCCTCTCCTTTCGAGAGTTACCAGAAGATGTCACCGATGGTTTTTGCGGGAATATTTCCTTCTTCTTCTCAAGATTATGTAAGTTTGCGCGAAGCTATAGAAAAGCTGAATCTTTCTGATTCCTCTTTCAGTTATGAGCCGGATAGTTTAGGCGGATTAGGGCATGGATTTCGCTGCGGGTTTTTAGGCCTTCTCCATATGGATATTATTCAGGAAAGGCTGGAGAGAGAATATAATCTCGACCTTATAGTTACATCGCCCAATGTTAAATATAAAATAAAAGAAAAAGGGTTTAAAAAGATCCGAGAAATTGAAAGCGCTCATCAGTTTCCCGATTTACAAGAAATCGACCAGGTTTATGAACCATTTGTCACCGCTACGATTATGGTGCCGGTCGATTTTATTGATTCGGTGTGTGATTTAGCTAAGTCGAGGCGGGGTAATTTTAAAAAAATGGATTATCTGGGCAAAGACCGCCTTAATATAATATTCGATATACCTTTATCTGAAATAGTTATTGATTTTTATGATAAAATAAAATCTGTAACCCGCGGATACGGATCTTTTGACTATGAGTTTACAGGTTATAAGGAAACAGATATCGTCCAATTGGACATTCTTTTTAATCAAAAAAAAGTAGACGCTTTTTCGCTTTTAGTCCATAGGACTAAAGCAGAAAGTAAAGGGCGGGCTGTGGTGGAGAAGTTAAAAGAGTTAATTCCCCGCCAGATGTATGAAGTTAAGGTGCAAGCTGCTATCGGTTCAAAAATTATAGCTTCTGCTAAGGTCCGGGCCATGAAAAAGAATGTTACGGCAAAATGCTACGGCGGCGATGTGAGCAGAAAAAGAAAACTTTGGGAAAAACAAAAAAAGGGGAAAAAGAAGATGAAACAGCTGGGAAATGTTTCTGTGCCTCGGGGGGCTTTTTTAGAAGTCCTGAAGATGTGAATTTTTCTAAAAACGAAAAAGAAGAATGTTTTGTTAACAGGAGAAAAGAAAAGCACGAAATAATCAAGATACAAGAAACAATAACCAAATAATAGTCAATAACCAAATTTCAATAATCAAACAAAATATTTATTTTTTGGTTATTGGATATTGAGATTTGGAAATTGTTTGTATCTTGTGTCTTGGTGATTGGTTATTTCGTGGTTAAACATATTATGTAAGGAGAAGGATGCGAAAAAAAAGTTCAATAAGAGAATGGATTGAGTCAATAGCGGTTGCCGCGCTTTTGGTCGTAATTTTGAAAACATTTTTTTTCCAAATGTATAAGATCCCCACGACTTCGATGGTTCCCACTCTTAAGCCTAAAGATAAGATATTTGTAAGCAAGTTAAGCTATGGGCCGAAGATGCCTTTTAATTTAGGCAGGCTGCCCGGTTTTACCGAGCCGAAAAGGGCAGATGTGATAGTTTTTGTTCCGCCTCAAGAGATAAATCAACCTTGGTATAGGAGAAAACCGTATATAAAAAGGGTTGTCGGATTACCCGGTGAAACTATCGAAATAAATAAAGGGAATATCCGGGTTAACGGCAAGGAAGTTACTATGCCGGAGGTAGCGGCTTTTTTTTATTACAACCAGGGCGAATACGCAAAATCAGGGAAAGAGGTGGTTATTCCGGAGGATAAATATTTTTGCCTGGGAGACAATAGCATTAGTTCCAGGGATAGCCGTTATTGGGGTTTTGTCGATAAAGAGCAGATTATCGGAGAAGCAATTTTTATCTGGTGGCCGCCGAAAAGGATTGGGATGATAGAGTGATTAAAAGTCCAAAGTCCAAAGTCCAAGGTCCAAAGTCAATAAAGAATATTGGGTTATTGTTTGTAATTGTTTTGTTGTTGGTTGGCTGCGTCACAACTCAGGAATATGTTTATGAAGATGATGTTTTCAGAAAAGAAGAACAGAAAGTAGAGGAAAATCAAAGCGGCGGAAAAAAAGAAAAATGGATAGGTTCTTATTTAGAAAAAGATAACTTTATCAAGCAGTGCCCTGTTTGCAAGAGAAGATATCAAATTTCTTTAGAAAAATGCCCTTATGATGGTGCTAAGTTAGAAGAAATAACAAGGTAAAAATACGAAATACGAATCTTTGAAACAAATTTGAAATAATCTCTCTATAGTGTCATCCTGAGCCAGCTTCTTCTGTCATCCTGAGGAGCAAAGCGACGAAGGATCTCAAACCGTTACCTAAGATCCTTCACTTCGTTTTAGGATCTCCCGCTTTAGCGGGACCCCGCTATATAAATATGGGAGCGGGGAATTCGGCTACATCCGCCTCTGGCGGATAAGCCTCATTGAGATTCTTCGGCTTCGTCTCAGAATGACATTGATATTATCTGTCTAGCGGCAAGGCCGCTGGTTTCACTTTTGACAATATCAGTTTATAACAAAGGAGTATTAATATGAGTTTTGCCGATAAAATTAGCTCGATAAGAATAATTCTTATTCCTGTTTTTGTGTCTTTACTTATTTATTCCGAAACCCATCCGGCTATGAGATATTTTGCTGTAGCGGTTTTTATTTTAGCGGTTTTGAGTGATTTTTTTGACGGGATGGTAGCCAGAATAAAGAAAGAAAAATCTGAACTAGGCCAGATTATCGATCCGTTAGCAGACAAGCTTCTTCTTTTAACCGCTTTTATAACATTGTTGCTTTTAAAAGAGTATTCTATGTATTTATGGTTGGTTTTAATTGTGGTAAGCCGGGATTTAATTATATCTTTTGGTTTCGCGATTTTAAAAATGCTTAAAATTGAAATAGAAATTTCTCCTTCCTTTTGGGGTAAATTCACAACATTTTCTCAAATGATAACTATTCTTTGGATTTTATTAAAAGTACCGTATCACTTTTATATCTCGCTTGTGGCTGCGGTTTTTACCTTGATATCGGGTTTAGATTATTTTTTACGGGGGGTAAAAGCATTAAATGCTAAAATTAATCCTTCTTCTCGCTAGCTTTTTCCTGGGCGCTGTACCTTTTGGGTATATCGTTGCCTGGAAGGTTAAACATATCGATATCCGCAGTTATGGTTCCGGCAATATTGGAGCAACTAATGTTTTTAGGGTGGTTGGTAAAAAGTGGGGTATTTTTGTATTTGTTTTTGATTTTTTAAAAGGTTTTGTAATTCCTTTTTTGGTTTATTTTTTTGGCCATTTTGAATCTTATTTTTTAATTATCTTAGGAGCCGCAGCTATTGCCGGCCATAATTGGCCGCCTTTTTTAAAATTTAAAGGGGGCAAAGGGGTGGCTACCAGCCTTGGGGTGCTGGCTGCTTTGTGTTTTTCGTTTACTTCTTTAAAAATAATATTATTAATTAGTTTGTTGGTTTGGCTGGCTGTATTTTTATCAACCAGAATAGTTTCTTTAGCTTCTATTTTTGCTTCTTTTTCTTTTGTAATTTTTTCTTTTCTTTTATCCCAGGCAAAAGAGCTGAAAATATTAGGCGCTTTACTTTGTTTATTTATTTTAATCAGGCATAAAAAAAACATAAAAAGGTTATTGAAAGGCAAAGAGAATAAGTTTTAATCTTAGAGGCTGTGTTCCGGAAAGCGGCCGGGAAGTTTGACACTTTAGTTTTGTAAAGGTATAATTTTAAACACAAACTGTAAATTCTCAATAGATTAAAGTTAAGGCACTTCGCTAAATAATAACATTTTCAATGGAGGTATGGATGGCTCAAAAATCAAAAAAAACCAATAATCAAGACGGTAAAAAGAAAGCGCTTAATTTGGCTCTTTCGCAAATCGAAAAACAATTCGGCAAGGGCGCGATTATGAGAATGGGCGAGGGCCGCAGCCTGGATGTGGCGGTAATACCTACCGGAATTTATTCCTTAGATGAAGCTTTGGGAGCCGGAGGCCTGCCCCGCGGCAGAGCGATGGAGATTTATGGGCCGGAAGGTTCGGGCAAAACCACCCTTACTTTAAGCATTATCGCTGAAGCACAAAAGAATGACGGGGTGGCCGCTTTTATCGATGCCGAGCATAGTTTTGACCCTAAATACGCAAAATTAATCGGAGTTAAATTGGATGATCTTTTAATTTCTCAGCCTGATACCGGAGAACAGGCTTTGGATATAGTAGAGGCTTTGGTGCGTTCAAACGCAGTGGATATGATAGTGGTGGATTCGGTAGCAGCGCTTGTGCCTAAGGCTGAAATCGAAGGCCAGATGGGGGATTCTCAGATTGCCCTTCAAGCCAGGTTGATGAGCCAGGCTATGCGCAAATTGACTGCGGTAGTAAGCAAATCGAAAACCTGCGTTGTTTTTATCAACCAGATTAGGGAAAAGGTTGGTGTTATGTTCGGTTCTCCTGAAGTAACTCCGGGAGGCAGGGCGTTAAAATTTTATTCATCGGTAAGAATTGACCTCAGGAAAAGAGCGACTTTGACTACAAGCGAAGGCGTTGTGGGAATGAGAGTCCGGGCAAAAATTGTTAAAAATAAAGTAGCGCCTCCTTTTCGTGAAGCTATGTTTGAAATCATGTATGACGAGGGCGTTTCTAAAACCGGCGCTTTAATCGATGCCGCGATGGAAAAAGGTATATTAAAGCAATCAGGAAGCTGGTTTTCCTGGAAGGATGAAAATATAGCCCAAGGCAAGGAAAATTTACGCAAAGTCCTCAAAGAAAATAATCAACTAAAAGAGAAGCTGGAAAAAGAGCTAACCAAAGAGGTGGTAAGCAAAGAGGCAGAGGGCAAGGAGGGTTGATATGAAAAAAATAATAATCACCTTAATTATAACGATTTGTTTTATCCAAACCGGTTATTCGGCCAGAGCGGTGGGGTTGGAGGAAGCGACCGTAAAAGTTGCTGAAGATGTCGGCAAATCGGTTGTGTCGATAAGTTCTCTGATTAAAGAAAAAATTGGTACTCAGTTTTATTTTGGTTCTCCCTTTGAAGGCGAAAGCGATGACCCTTTTCAAAGGTTTTTCGAAGATTTTTTCGAAAGGTCTCCCGAGCGGGAATATGAAAGAATGGGGTTAGGCAGCGGGGTAATTATTAAAAAAGACGGTTATATCCTTACCAACGCGCATGTGGTTTCTAAGGCTGAAGATGTAGTAGTTAAATTATCAGACGGCAGGGAGTTTGAAGCAGAGGTAACCGGAATCGACCCTAAAAGCGATTTAGCCGTGATAAAGATAGAAGCCGAAAATCTTCCTGTTTCTAATTTAGGAGATTCATCTGATTTAAAAATAGGAAATTGGGTAGTTGCAATCGGAAACCCTTTTGGTTTTGCAATCGAGAATCCGGAGCCGACGGTTACTGTCGGAGTAGTCAGCGCATTGCAGAGATATTTGCCGGCTTTGGGAGACCGGAGGATTGGCTATGACGGTTTAATCCAGACCGATGCCGCAATTAATCCCGGCAACAGCGGAGGGCCGCTTGTTAATTTAAAGGGGGAAGTGGTAGGGATAAACGTAGCTATTCTTACCCGCACCGGAGGTTATCAAGGCCTTGGTTTTGCGATTCCGATTAATAAGGCTAAAAAAATAATCGATAAGCTCATAAAAGGCCAGGAAGTTCTATACGGATGGTTAGGGGTAAGCATCCAGGATTTAAACCAGGATTTGCGGAACTATTTTGGCATAAAGAAAAAAGAAGGAGTAATAATTGTTAAAGTTTACCAGGATTCTCCGGCTAAAGAAGCTGGCTTAAAGGAAGGGGATTTGATTTTAACTTATAACCAAAAATCAGTAAAAACTACCCGGGATTTAGTAAGAATGGTTACCGATAGCGAGGTCGGCCAAAAGGCGAATTTAGTAATTTTACGAAACGGCAAGGAAAAAAATATTGATATAAAGGTTGGCAAAAGGCCCGAAGACATTAGAAGGCTTAAGCAGTTAACCAGCCAAGGTAAAGCTGATTTTCGGGGAATGTCGGTTAAAAATCTGAATCCTTACCTTAAGCAAAAGTTAGGAACCAAACAGGATTCAGGAGTTGTTGTTGTTGAAATAGAAGATGATTCCGCTGCCGAGGCCAGCGGCTTGCAGCTTGGGGATTTAATAGAAGAGATTGAAAACAAAGATATAAAAAACATCCAGGATTTTAAAGAGGTTACAGCTTCAGTCAAAGGTAGTTGTTTAATCAAGACCAGCAGAGGCTATATAGTCCTTAAAGAATAGTAAATTGAAAAGTTTTAACAAGGCTTTGAATTATGCCTACCTTCTTCTACGCTATAGGCCAAGGAGTGAATATGAAATTCGCCTGCGCCTAAGGAAAAAAGAGTTTTCCGAAGCAACTATTAGGAAAGTAGTTAAAAATTTAAAAGAGTATAATTATATAAACGACCGAGAGTTTGTAAAAAACTACACAGAGAGTTCTCTTTCTAAAGGCTGGGGCCCGATAAAAGTTGATCTTAGATTGAAAAAATTTAGGGTGGCAGCTAGATTACGGAAAAAAGCTTTAGAGGAAATAAAAAGACAAAGTGATGGGCTAATAGAAAAACTTTTTCAAGAAAAAATTTGTTCTCTAAAGAAAAGTAAACCGGATCTAAATCAAAAAAAGCTAAAAGAAAAGACAATAAGGTTTTTAGCAAATAAAGGATTCTATTATAAAGATATATTTTTTCATTTAAACAGAATTGACCAGCAGGAAAATGGAAACAAATAAGTTACGCCAGGAATATATAAATTTCTTTAAAGAAAAAAACCATAAAGTTTTTCCTTCGGACAGTTTGGTGCCCGATGATACCTCGGTTCTTTTTACTTCAGCCGGCATGAACCGTTTTAAACCTTATTTTTTAGGCGAGGCCAAGGGGGTAAGTTCGGCGGTATCCTGCCAGAGATGCCTGCGGACAGGTGATATTGAAAGAGTCGGGAAGACTCCTTATCATCATACTTTTTTTGAGATGTTAGGTAATTTTTCCTTTGGGGATTACTTTAAAAAAGAAGCAATTGCGATGGCCTGGGAGTTTTTGGTTGAAAAGTTAAAGATTAATAAGGAAAATCTTTGGGTTTCTGTATATAAAGACGACAAGGAAGCGTTTGATATCTGGAAAGATGAGATAGGGGTTCCGGTTGATAAAATCATAAAACTCGGCCAAAGCGAAAACTTTTGGCCGGCTAATGTTATCGATGCCGGCCCGTGCGGCCCGTGCGGCCCTTGCGCCGAGATTTTTTTTGACCGGGGTAAAAGCAAAGGCTGCCAAAAAGATTCTTGTAATCCTTCTTGTGGCTGCGCTAGGTTTGTCGAAATTTGGAATCTTGTTTTTACTCAATTTGACCGGCAGCCGGACGGAAGCCTTAAGGCATTGCCGCAGAAAAATATTGATACCGGTATGGGATTGGAAAGAATGGCTTCTGTGTTACAAAATAAAGATTCTAATTTTGAAATCGATATATTAGCTCCGGCCCGCGATGAGCTAAAAAAAATTCTAAAATTGCCGGCCGATTTTAATAAAAATTATTTAGTTAACTCTATAGTCGACCATGCCAGGGCTGTTATATTTTCTGTGGCTGACGGAGTTTATCCCTCTAACGAAGAGCGCGGTTATGTGGTTCGTAAGTTATTAAGAAAAGCTTTGTGGGGAGCTAATCTTATAGGCTACAAAGAGCCGTTTATCTATAAATTAATACCTTTATTTGTTGAGTTAATGCAAAAGCCCTATCCTTTTATTGCCGAAAAAGCGCAGATAGTAGAAAAGGTGGTAAAGGCAGAAGAGGAGAAATTCATATTAACCCTTGATGAAGGCAAAAGTAAGCTTAAGGAATACCTGGATCAGCTAAAAAAAGAAAAGAAAAAAATATTATCAGCTGATAAACTTTTTTTTCTTTATGATACCTATGGTTTTCCTTTCGAGTTGAGCGAAACCGCCGCTTGGGAATTCGGTGTAGGTATCGATAAAAAGGGAGCGGTAAAGCTTTTGGCGCAGCAAAAAGAACGTTCTCGGGCCGGAAGCAAGTTTTCTCCGGAGATATTTAAAAAAGATTATTCTTTGCTGGCCGGCAAAGAGCCCACTAAATTTACCGGCTATGAAAATTTTGAAATTTCGGCTCAAATAACCGATATCTTTTCTTTAAAAGGGACAAAAATAGATGGGAAAGATAAGCGGCAGCTTCTTAAAAAAGGACAAAAAGGAGTCGTGATTCTAAATAAAACTCCTTTTTATACCGAAGCCGGCGGCCAGCTTTCCGACCGGGGGGTTATCAAGACAAGCCAGGGTAGATTTTATGTTGAAAATGCTTATAGGATAGGGGCTGAATCTGTTGCTTGCCATCAAGGCGAGGTTATAGAGGGTGTAATTAAAGAAGAAAAAGCAAAAGCAGTGGTAGACAAAAAAAGAAGAAAAGCGTTAGCCCGGGCCCATACCGCAACTCATCTTCTTCAGGCATCCTTGCGGGAAATTCTGGGAGAGCATGTGAGCCAGCAGGGTTCATTAGTCGATGAGGACCGCCTTCGTTTTGATTTTACCCATTTTAAAGGGTTGGATTCTTCTCAAATAGAAAGGATTGAAAGTTTAGTGAATTTTTACATTTTAAAGGCAGATAAAGTTTGTAAGGAAAAATTATCTTTTCAAGAAGCTAAGAAAAAAGGCGCTTTGGCGTTTTTTAAGGAAAAATACGGCGATGAAGTAAGGATGGTGTCTATATCTGATTATAGTAAAGAATTATGCGGCGGCACCCATCTTGACAATAGTTCAGAAATAGCGGGGTTTGCGATAGCCGCCGAAAGTTCGGTAAGCAGTGGAATAAGGAGGATTGAGGCGGTAGTCGGGAGTAAATTTTACCAAGCTTTTCGAGATCAGAAAAATAAACTTATTGATTTAGCTAAAATGCTCAAATGCAGCCCTGTTAAGCTTAAACCGGCTTTAGCCAAAAAAATAAAAAGCCATAAAGATTGCAAGAGCAGAATGGTAAAATTAGAAAAAGAAAAGGTTTCCGATATTGCCGAAAAGTTGATTAATAAATATCTCGAACCGGCCGGCGGCACAAGCTTATTAATTTATAATTTTACAGAAATTGATAGTTTAGATTTAAATTATTCTAATTTTTTTGATTTAGCCGATTTGCTGAAAGATAAATTAGAGTCGTTTTTTGCTTTTTTTATCGGCAGGCAAAACAGTAAACTGAGATTTATATCTTTTTGTTCAAAAGATTTAAATGACCAAGGAATAAGTTGTAAAGATTTTATAAACAGCGTTAAGGATGAACTACCTTTAAAGGGCGGAGGCACAGATAAGCTGGCCCAGGGGGTAGTTACCAGAAAGGATAGAGATTTAACGCCCAAAATTAAAAGTTATTTTGTGAGGTTTTTAGGCAATGAGAGTAATTAGGAATATCGACAGCCTTCGGAAAGTAATCAAAACAAGAAGAGTCCGCAGGGACAGTGTTGACCTCAAAGTTTCTAAGATTATACACAAGGTAAAAGAATTCGGGGATAAGGCGTTAATCGATTACACTAAAAAGTTCGATAAGGCAAAAATACCTGTTAAAAATATCCAAGTTAGCGAATCGGAAATAAGCGCGTCTTTTGGGGACTTGAACTCATCACTTATCTCAAGTTTTAAGGTAGCTATTGAAAATATCACTAAATTTTACAAGAGCCAAATTCCTAAAACAAAAAGAGTAAAGGATCCAAACGGGAAAAAACTTATCAGCCGCTATATTCCTTTAGCCAGGGTCGGAGTTTATATCCCGGCCGGGACTGCCCCTTTGGTTTCTTCGGTATATATGTCTGTAATTCCAGCTTTGGTAGCCGGTGTAGGCGAAGTTATTTTGGTTTCCCCTCCGGATCGGGATGGAAGAGTTAACCCTTTTATTTTAGCCATTGCTTCTCTTTTAAAGATTAAAAAAATATATCGGGCCGGCGGAGCCCAAGCTATTGCAGCGATGGCTTACGGCACAGAAACCATTCAAAGAGTCGATAAAATTATCGGCCCGGGCAATGAATATGTAACTGAGGCAAAAAGGCAGGTTTTTGGCCAGGTGGATATCGATATGTTAGCCGGGCCTTCCGAAGTTGTGGTTGTTGCTTCAAGCAATTCAAATGTAGATTATATAATTGCTGATTTAGAAGCCCAGATAGAACACCATAAAGGCTTAGGTATTGTGGTTACTAATTCAAAACGAATTATTCGGGCCCTCCGCCGGAGCAAGGTCAAAGGATATGCCCTGCGGGTGAGAAATTTAGATAAGGCGGCCCAGATTGTCAATGAAATCGCTCCCGAGCATTTAGCTATTTTAACTAAAAAGCCGCATGCTTTGGTTTCAAAAATTAAAAATGCCGGAGCTATATTTTTAGGAGATTACAGCCCGGTTGCATTAGGAGATTATACCGCCGGCCCTTCACATGTTTTGCCGACCGGAGGAAGCAGCCGGTTTTTTTCTACACTCTCAGTTAAAGATTTTTTAAAAGAAAATCATATTATCCGCTATACAAAAAAAGCTGTATTAGAGGAGTATGAAACTCTCGAAAAAATCGCCGGCTTAGAAGGTATGGAAAAACATATTGAGAGTGTGCGTAAGCGGATAGAAAATGAGTTAAACAGGGGAGTATAATGTTTAATAAAAAAAGACAAACGCAGTTGAAAAGAAAAACTAATGAAGTGGATATCCTAGGCCGGTTTAACTT
This sequence comes from Candidatus Omnitrophota bacterium, assembly GCA_021735405.1. Taxonomy (GTDB): domain Bacteria; phylum Omnitrophota; class Gorgyraeia; order Duberdicusellales; family 4484-171; genus PXAH01. The sequence goes on from JAIPHC010000013.1 coordinate 20,523, forward strand.
AGATGGAGCAGGAAATACTACAATAGATACCGGGTTTGAACCCTTAAATCATTTACTTACTTTATTTGCTTTTCACGGTTTTTTTGATCTGGAACTTAAAGCTAAGGGCGATCTTCAACACCATATAATCGAAGATATTGGGATTGCTTTAGGCAAAGGCTTAAAAGAATCGTTAGGAGACAAGCAAGGCATAAATAGATACGGTAGTTATTCTATTACTATGGATAAAGTGGCAGTCGAAGCCAATATTGATATTAGCGGCAGGCCTTCTTTGTTGAAGAAAGTATGCTGTGGAGATAAAGAGTTGGTCGATACTCTGCTGGCTAATGGCACTTTTGACGATACAGGATTTAATTTTAGCCATGCAGAAGAGTTTCTGGAAGCCTTTATTCAGCATTCAGGGTTAAGCCTGGTTTATATAATTAAATCCGGCCAAGGCGACCTGCATCATCTACTGGAAGCTCTGTTTAAAGCCTTAGGTAAATCCTTAGATCAAGCTAGTCAAATTGATTCTCGCCGCCGCGGTATTCCTTCGACTAAAGGAATTATTGATTAAAAGTCCTAGGTCCTAAGTCCATGGTCCTATGTCTTATCTTGAAAAAATAATTAAGAAAGTTTTTATAAAATATAAAAACATGACTTTAGACTTTGGACTAAGGACTTTGGGCTAAGTATTATGATAGTAATTGTTGACTACGGAATGGGTAATTTAGAAAGCGTAAAAAATGCTGTTTCCTTTTTAGGGAAGGAGGCAGTTATTATTGATTCAGCCGAAGGTATAAAATCCGCTAAAAAAATAATTTTTCCCGGTGTAGGGCATTTTTCTCAAGCTGTCAAACAGTTAAAAACCAAAAATTTAATTAATCCTCTAAGGGAAAAGATAAAAGAAGGAATTCCTTTTTTGGGTATTTGTTTGGGGATGCATTTATTGTTTGAAAAAAGCAGCGAGGCGCAAGGGGTTTCGGGTTTAGGGGTTATAAAAGGAGAAGTGTTAAAGTTTGACTATAAAGGCTTGATTGTGCCGCATATGGGTTGGAATCAAATTAAAAAAGTCCAAAGTCCAAAGTCCAAAGTCCAAAGTCAAGATGAAATGGTAGATTTATTTGAGGGGATAGAAGATGGCAGTTATTTTTATTTTGCCCACTCTTATTTTTGCCAACCTCATGAGAAGGTTGCCTTAGCAACTACTGATTACGGCCAAGAGTTTGTTTCTGCTTTGAGTAAGAAAAATATTTGGGGAATTCAGTTCCATCCGGAAAAGAGCCAAAAAAAGGGCTTAAAAGTGTTAGAAAATTTTCTAAAGGCTTAGGACTAGAAAAAAATGATAATAATTCCCGCTATTGATTTATATCAAAAAAAAGTAGTCAGGTTAACCAAAGGAGATAAATCTAATCGTAAGATTTATAGCCGGGATCCGGTTTCTCTTGCAAAAAAATGGCAGCAAGAAGGCGCTGATTGGATTCATTTGGTGGATTTATCCGCTGCTTTTTCAGAAGGAGATAATAAAGAAATTATAGCAAACATTGTTTCTGAGTTAAGTATTCCGGTTGAGGTCGGAGGGGGAATAAGGAGCTTAGATAGAGTCAAAGAACTTATCTCTATCGGAGCAGAGAGGTTAATTTTAGGGACCAAAGCGGTTGACCCTGGCTTTTTAAAAAAAGCCCTAAAAATCGGCGGTTCTAAAATTGCAGCTGCCGTAGACGAAGCAAAAGGAAAATTGGCGATAAAAGGCTGGCAGAAAAATACTGATTTACCAATAATGCAATATTTAAAATATTTAAAAGATCAGGGAGTGGGCTGGGTTATCTATACTGATATCTCAAGAGACGGCACTCTGGAAGGTTTTAATTTAGGCAGAATAAAAGAACTTTCAGAGGCCAGCCAATTTAATTTGATCTTTTCCGGCGGGGTTTCTTCTCTGGAAGATATAAAAAAATTAAAAGAAACTGCCCCAGAAGCAGCCGGAGTAATTGTAGGCAAGGCTTTGTATGAGCAAAAATTTAGCTTAAAAGAGGCGATTGCCTGCTAAGAGGCATAAATTTAAGTTTGGCT
>JAIPHC010000014.1 GCA_021735405.1 Candidatus Omnitrophota bacterium
ATTATTCCATATGTTTCCTCTTTCGGAAAATTACAAACTAATCTATATATCTCTTTTACTAATCTATGCGATTTATTCCAAACATCTAAATCTTTCCAATGCATCTCTTACCTCTTAATCCTTACCTCTTATCACTTTCCTAAAATAATCTATAGTTTTTTCTAGGCCTTTTTCCAGCGGCACAGTTGGCTGCCAGCTTAGCAATTCTTTAGCTTTGGTTATATCCGGCCTTCTTCTTTTTGGGTCGTCTTCGGGTAAAGGCAGATTTTTTATTTTAGAACCGGACTGAGTTTCTTTTAAAACCAAATCGGCTAGTTCTTTAATCGTAAATTCAGCCGGATTTCCTAAATTAACCGGCTGATGGTAATCAATTTCTGTAAGTTTTAACAGGCCCTTAACTAAATCATCGATATAACAAAAAGAGCGAGTTTGAGACCCGTCACCATAGATAGTTAAATCTTTTTCGGCTAAGCTTTGGGTAATAAAGTTTGAAACCACCCTGCCGTCATCCGGATGCATATTAGGGCCGTAGGTATTAAAAATTCTAGCCACTCTTACATCAACCTGATGCTGGCGCAGATAAGCATAAGTTAGGCTTTCAGCTCCGCGCTTGCTCTCGTCATAACAAGACCGGGGGCCGATTGAGCTGACATTTCCCCAATACTCTTCTGGTTGAGGGTGAACTGTTGGGTCTCCGTAAACCTCTGAAGTTGAGGCTAAAATAAATTTAGCTTTTTTATCTTTTGCAATACCGAGACAATTATGAGTTCCTAATAGCCCTGATTTTAAAGTTTTAATTGGATAGTTTAGGTAATGCTTGGGTGAAGCTAAAGAAGCAAAATGATATACCCAATCAATATCTTCATCCAAATGAAATGATTGTGATATATCATGCTCAATAAAGGTAAAGTTATCTGTACCGATTAAATTTTCTATGTTTTTTCTAAAACCGGTGATAAGGTTATCTAGACAAATTACCTTATCGCCTCTTTCGGTAAGCAACTTGCATAAATGAGAACCAATAAATCCTGCACCACCTGTTATTAATACATTCATAATTAGTATTGAGTAGTAATTTTAATCAACCTACAATTTTTTAATTAAATTCATAATCATTCTGCAAATATAATCTATCAATATAGACAATTCTTTTTGCTGACCATCTTTTATATAATCTAATTTATTTGCAATAATTAACTGAGTTTCTAATTCTGCGCAAGAACCTAAAGCAATATACAAAAATTGTTTATATTCTTTATTGTGTTTTCTTCTAAAGCCTTCTGCAATATTAGAAGGAATAGATACCGAGGCTCTTTTGATTTGCATGCTCAAAGAATATTGTTCTTCTTTAGGAAAATCTTTAGTTATTTTATATATCTTTTCTACTAATTCAACACCTTTTTGCCATATTTTTAGATCTTTAAAGTTTTGAATTTTATTATTCTTTACTCGATACACAATACTCACAACTCAATACTCCTTCTAAACCAATCAACGGTTTTCTCCAATCCCTCTTTAAAATCAACTTTTGGCTGCCAATCTAACATTTTTTGAGCTTTAGTTATATCAGCGCACGTTTTCCTTACATCGCCAGGCCTAGGCTTTAGATAGTCTGGCTCTAGGTCTTTTTTCGTTAATTCTTTTAAAAACTTATAAAGCTGGTTTACTGAATAAGGAGCGCCTCCGGCAATATTAAAAACTTCCCCTCCTATGCCATCTTTGGTTAATGCTAAAATATTTGCATCAACTACATTATCAATATAAGAAAAATCTCTTTCTTGCTGGCCATCTCCATAAATGGGAGGATTTTTGCCTTCTAAAAGAGATACTATAAATTTGGGAACAACTACCGCGTATTTATTTTCCAACGATTGACGCGGGCCGAATACATTAAAATAACGCAAGCTAATTACATCAACTCCATAAAGCTTGCTAAAAAGAGACCCGTAATGCTCATCCATAAGCTTTGTAGCAGCATAAGGAGAAACAGGCTGAGCCAAATCAGACTCTTTTTCCGGAAAATCAATCCGCTCTCCGTAAACTGAACTACTTGAGGCAAAAACTATTTTTTTAACTCCCTTTTCTTTGGCTTTAAGGAATAACTTTAGGGTTCCTGTAACATTAACCTCATGGAATTCAAAGGGGCTCTCAACTGATTTAGGCACGCTGCGTAAAGCCGCCTGATGAGAAATTAAATCAACACCTTCTAAGGATTCCTCTAAAGCTTTATCGTCGGTTAAATCTTTTTCAATAAACTTAATTTTATCTAAATTATGTTTTATATTTTCAATATTCCCAGTTATTAAATTGTCTAAAACAATAACTTCAGCCCCTAATTCAACTAACCTATCTACAATATGAGAACCGATAAATCCCGCCCCACCGGTAACCAACACTTTCTTATCTTTTAATTCTTCCACAGCTTAAAGCCTCCTTACATTTGGATAATCTTTTTTATAAACATTCCTGGTATCAAATATTAATTTAGCATTTTTCCTAATTTTTGCGTAATCAACCTTGCTATGATCTGTAACTATAATTATACAATCATATTTTTTAATATTTTTGGCACTAACCCCTGTTCGCTTGATATTAATATTATTAATATCAATATAAGGAATAAAAGGATCATAGTAATCAACTTTTGCTTTTCGTTTTTGCAGTTTTTCAATTATATCTAAGGCCGGAGATTCCCTTAAGTCTTTTACATCTTTTTTATAAGTTACTCCCAAAATTAAAATCTTAGAATTTTCTATTCTTTTCTTGCCCAAAGCTTTATCTACCCGCTTGATTACATATTCAGGCATAAAATGATTCATATAGGATGCTAAATCAACCATTTTTGTCTTAAAACCTAATTTTTTTGATTTCCAAGACAAAAATTTCGGATCACAAGGGATGCAATGCCCGCCAATACCCGGCCCAGGATAAAAAGGCATAAAACCGAAGGGCTTGGTAGAGGCTGCTTCAATCACTTCCCAGATATTTATTCCTAACTTTTCGGCTACCATAGTAAACTCAGAAATTAAAGCAATATTAACCAACCTATAAGTATTTTCCAGCAATTTAGAGGTTTCTGCAACTTCCGGGTTAGATACAGTATGAATCTTGTTCATTATTGTAGAATACAAATTTTTAGCTAACTGGGTTGACTGAGAAGAAAGTCCGCCTACTACTTTAGGAATTTTAGTTATCGGATGTTTCTTGTCTCCGGGGTTTACCCTTTCCGGAGAAAAACAAAGGAAAAAATCTTTTTCTTCTCTTAATCCACTTTTTTTAAGCTCTGGTAAAACTATCTCTCTGGTAGTTGTTGGATAAGAAGTGCTTTCTAAAACTATTAATTGCCCCGGCTTTATGTATTTTTTAATAGTTTTTGCGGCTCTTTTTACAAATGATATATCCGGTGTCTTTACTTTCCGCAATGGAGTAGGCACACAAATTATTATTATATCCGAATCTTTTAATATTTCCTTTTTATCCTTGGGGAAAAATTTATTTTTTTTAATTAATTTTAAAACATCTTCTGGTTCAATATCTACAATATATTTTTTCCCTTTTTTAAGCTTATCAATACGGGAGGTGTTTGTATCAAACCCATAAACAAAAAATCCTAATTTAGCAAAATTAACAGCTAGCGGCAACCCTACATAACCGAGACCAACTATGCAGATTTTAGCCTGCTTTTCGTTAATTTTTTTCTTTAACTGCCTAAAATAATTCATTGTTAGTTAATGGGTAAATGGGTGTATGGGTGTATGTGTATATGAGTGTATGAGTGTATGAGTGTATGAGTTAATGTGTAAATGCGTATATGTGTTCATGGTTTGTTTTTTAGATATTTTATGAAATTCAATAGCTTTCTTCTTAATAATTCAATTAGATTATCTAGCTCAGAATCAGTATTGTATTCTAATTTTTTAGCAATAACAAGATGAGTTTCAAGTTCTGAAAGAGAGCCTAAAGATATATATAAAAATCGTATAAATTCCTTATTACTATTTCTGGCAGCTCCTTCAGCAATATTAGCAGAAAAAGAAATAGCAGCTCTTCTCATCTGAGAAGATAACCCATATATTTCTTCTTTTGGATATTTAACTGTTAACTTGTAAACAACATCAACTAAGGTTATCCCCATTTTCCATATATCTAAATCTTTATGAGTTTTAAAATCTTGTTTACTCATCTACTCATACACTCATTTACACATCTACGCATTTACTCTTACACTCTCTTGTCAGCGGCCGATTCCAAGGTAAGAAAATCCTAATTTAGTAACTTTATTTTTATCAAAAATATTTCTTCCATCGGCTAAAAGCGGATAATTCATATTATTTTTAATATTTTTTAAGTTTATTTTTTTAAACTCTTCCCATTCAGTTAAAACACATACACAATCGCAGCCTTTTGCCGCTTCATAGGAATTTTTAGCAAATTTTATTTTTGTTGATTTTTTTAATACTTTTTTTGCTTCATCTATTCCCTGAGGGTCATAAAGCTTAAGGCTGGCTCCTTCCTTAACTAAATTATTTACTATAGAAATTGCCGGCGAAAAACGCATATCATCTGTATCGGGCTTAAAGGAAAGCCCTAATACCGCTATTTTTTTATTTTTTAATATCCAAAGATGCTCTTTAATTTTTTCGACAAAATAGCCGGGCTGTTTTATATTTATATTCCTGACTTCTTTTAAAAAATCAAACTCATAGCCCAATCTTTTGGCGATATAGATAAAAGCTTCTACATCTTTTGGAAAGCAAAATCCGCCAAAACCTACTCCGGCGTTTAAAAAGCTCTTTCCGATTCTTTTATCCAGCCCCATTGCGGCCGCAACGCTTTTAACATCGGCTCCGGCCTTGTCGCAAACCCTGGCTACGGCATTGATAAAAGAAATTTTGGCCGCTAAAAAAGAGTTTGAGGCGTGCTTTATTATTTCGGCGGCGGCAATATCGGTTACAATAACTTTTGTTTTGATATCCCGGTAAATATCCCGCAAAATTTTCTCGGCCCGCTTCGACTCAACCCCCAAAACTATCCGGTCCGGGTAAAAAAAGTCATAGATAGCTTTTCCCTCCCGCAAAAATTCAGGGTTAGAAGCGATATCAAAAGGCGCGCTATTTTTTTTATAGCGGTTTATAACTTCTTTAATTTTTTGGCCGGTTTGAACCGGAACTGTAGATTTGCCTACGATCAGTTTATAAGAATTTAAATTATCGGCAATAGTCCTGGCCACGGCTTCAATCGAAGCTAAATCAGCCGAGCCATCAGCTAAAGGCGGAGTCCCCACCGCAATAAAAATGACTTCTGACCCTTTAGCGGCAGCGGCTAAAGAAGTAGAAAATCTTAGATTGTTTTTTTTCTTTACCCTTTTTAATAAATCCTGGAGTTCCGGCTCATAAAAAACCGGCTTCCCCCTGCGCAGTTGTTCAATCTTTTTTTTATCGTTATCGGCGCAAATCACCTTATGGCCTAATTTTGCAAAACAGACTGCGGCAATAAGGCCGACGTGGCCTGCGCCGACTACACAAATCTTATATTTTTTATTCTTTTTTGTCATCTTTCTCCCTTGATAAATTGTAACTCATATTGCGACACTTTGTCATTCTGAGGCGAAGCCGAAGAATCTCAATGAGGCTTATCCGCCAGAGGCGGATGTAGCCGAATTCCCCGCTCCCATATTTATATAGCGGGGTCCCGCTAAAGCGGGAGATCCTGAACGAAGTGAAGGATCTAAAACCGTTGCGGAGATCCTTCGTCGCTTTGCTCCTCAGGATGACAAAAAAGCTGGACTCAGGATGACACCATAGAAAGATTGCTTCGTCGCTTCGTCCTTCGGCTTCACTCAGGACTTCCGTTGGTTGCTCCTCGCAATGACAAAGAATGCGTTCGCTCCTCGCAATGAACAGAGTTAATACGAAGATTTTGCGCTGTCAAAGGTCTGCTCAAAACCTGTATTTATATCGGGAAAGGCTTTCAGCCTAAACGTCAACCAAAAAATCATATCTTTTCCGCCTTCGTCCTGGCGGTCAAAATCTATACCTATATCCATCCACCAACAATGCAAATCAACTCTTAGCGCATATTGTTGTTTTTCTAAATCCCCGGTTCGATACTCATAGCGCATATAATTTTTAAATTGTAATTTGGGAGTTAAATTATAAGTAAAATTAAGAGTGCCTTGCGTACTGTCTGACTTAAGATAACGATGCCCTAAAGATACCGAATACCTGGATTCATCTTTTACCTCATCTTCATATTCAATGGGAATAGTTTGACTGCTGCTAAAGGTAAGGTCAGCGTTAACTTCTGTAAAAGCTTCTTGAGCAAACGTATATTTTGCATCTGAATTTAGAGATATATTTTTTGTGGGATAAATTTCTAGGTCTGCTTTTACATTATCAAAACGACTGCCAACTCCCTCTTCATTTATTTTATATTCAACTGACGGCGAAAAATACAAAAAATCCCAGGTTCTTTCTTCATTTTTTGCCTGCAATTTATTCTTCAGGCGAAAAATAATATTTTCTTTACGTTCTATGTCATCTTCGTCATCAAACTGAAATAAATTACCATTTGATACAGTCGGATCGTGAATATAAGTATACTCAACTTCCGGAGTTATAATATGGCGCATTTTATCAACTTTTTGGCCAAAAAAAGTAAAAGATTTATCTAAATTCTTATATAACTTTGTATTTAAAGTTACCCCCATGGTAGGCGCGACTCTAAAAATATCGCTTCGGCCGAATTTATTGCGGCTATAGTAGGCAGTATAGGCCCCAGCAAAAGGAGTAATCGAAAGCCAGGCTATCCTATCCTGATAACTCAATATATTTTCAGAATAAATGCGGAAAGCGTCGTTAGTTTCTCCGGAATCTGCTGTAGTATCTCTGAGGTTGCCTAATTTATCTATAGATTCAAAATAAAAATTAGTTTTTCCCAGTTTCTGCCTGAAAAAATTATATTCTAATTGAGGTAAATACTCAGTTTCATTGAAAAACCGGTTTACTCTCTTTTGAGCAAATAAGGAAAGGCTTGAATTATCAAAAGAATAAGTAGCAAGCAGATAGCTTTCCGGGTCCGGATCTATATCATACTCCTTTTCAAAAAAATCTTTCATAAAATACTTATCCGAAAACTTATGAAACTCGCTGGTTAGAGAAAGCCTGTTGCTGGGCTGCCAATTATAAGAAAGCTGAGCCTTGTAGCGGTCGTCTTCTAAGTTAGAATCGTTTTTTCTTTCCGGGTATTGGTCAAAAAGATCTTTTCTGTTTTCTATTTTGTAAAGATCGTCTTTAATTCTATAATATTTAATTAAAGCTTTTCCGTAGTCTTTACTCTCGAATTTATGATTTATTCCTGTGCCCAGGCCTCTATCCTGATACCAATCAAAACTAACTTTGCCTTTATTTTGTTCATCTAAATTGTAACGCCAGCGGGTAAGCAGATAGTAGCCCCAATGGCTATTTTTACCGGGAATAACTTCAACCGGGAAAGATTCGTCTTTTAAACTTTGGGAAAAATAAGGAATATAAAATATGGGAAAATCCCCTACCTTAAGCACCATATTTTTAGCAACTACTTTTTTGCCGGGATAAATCAGTATTGTTTTGGCGACTAATTTATAGTGGGGGTCTTCTAAGTCACAGGTTGTAACATAACCTCTATTTAATACATACTTATTCTCGCTTTCCTTTTTGATTTGATTTGCTTTGCCATAGATAGGCGGCTGGCTTATCTTTACCTCTTCTATATCAGCTTCTAAAGTATTAAAATCATAAAGCACGTCTTGGCCGTAGGCTGTGGAACCCTCTCTTATTATCTTTACGTCTCCTATGATATGAGCTTTGTTGGCTTCGGCGTCATAAACAGCTTTATCGCAAAAAATCTTAACTTCCTTATACTCCATAGTTACGTTGCCTTCGGCTACTATCTGGCGCTTTTGCTGCATATAGTTTATTTGGTCTGCGTTGATTGTAACCGGAAGCTGTTGGGCTTGAGCAAAAACAGGCAAAGAAAGAGAAAAAATGATGAGAAAAAATAAGGAAGAAAGCTGTATCGGCTTTATTTTCATAGGCTAGATCAAGATTTATTAAATTGTTATTATTTTATCATATAAAGAAAAAATAATCTATTCATAACTAAAGTTTTATTCTTTATTCAGCTGTTTCTTTAATTTATCCCAATCCGCCATAAATTTTTCTATGCCAATATCGGTAAGCGGGTGTTTCATTAATTTTTCAATAACCGCAAAAGGTACGGTAGCTATATCTGCGCCAATTCTGGCCGCTTCCAGAAAATGAATCGGATGCCGGATAGAAGCAACGATAATTTCGGTATTAATTCTGAAATTTTCATAGATTGTCTTGATATCAGAAACTAAATCCATGCCTTCGGAAGAAATATCGTCAAGCCGGCCGACAAAAGGAGAAACAAAAGTCGCTCCGGCTTTTGCCACCAATAACGCTTGTGAAGCAGAAAAGCAAAGGGTAAGGTTTGTCTTTATCCCGGTTAGGGATAATTCTTTTGTCGCGGCTAGCCCTTCGGTTGTACAAGGCACCTTTATTACAATATTGGAAGCGATGTTAACTAACTCCCTGGCTTCTTTTACCATCTCTTCTTTTTTTAAACTTGTAACTTCGGCGCTAACCGGCCCTTTAACTGCCTCGACTATTCTTTTAAGCTGCTCGCTAGGGTCATTGCCTTCTCTGGATAAAAGAGTGGGGTTGGTGGTAACTCCATCCAAAACTCCATAAGAGCAAGCTTTTTTAATTTCTTCTAAATTTGCGGTATCGATAAATAGCTTCATTATACCTCCTATAAACAAGTTAATTAGATCGTTCCGAAAGACGATAGACGATCACTTCGTCCTTCGACATGCTCAGGACGAACCCTGAGCGTAGTCGAATGGGTTCGTTAGGAAGACAGACGATTTCGTCCTTTCGTCTGTCGTCTGTCATCCTTCGGTACCCTCTTTAGCTAACAGTCCAGCTCCGACTATCCCGGCATCTTTTAGCTTGGCTTTCCGGAGCTTAAGGCCTTCTAAATTAGGCCACATGGCTTGTTCTTTTATCACCGAAAACAAATAGGGCCTAAACAGTTTATAAGCGCCGGAAACTCCTCCGCCTAAAATTATTGCCTGGGGATTAAAGATGTTTACCATCCCGGCTAAAAACCGGCCCAGATAAAAAGCAAAGTTTTTCCAAATTAAAAGAGCATTTTTGTCGCCGGCTAAACCCAGCTGGTAAATATCTTTTACCTCTTTTGCCTTTTTCTTTTTGCTTGCTAATTTGTTATATTCTTTAACTAAATAACCGCTGCCGGTAAAAGTTTCAACGCATCCATAATTGCCGCAGCCGCAAGGCTTCTTTTCTAGACTTAAGGGGACATGGCCTAATTCCAAAGCGCTGTTTTTTCTTCTTAAAATTTGTTTATCGAAAATAACCGAACTGCCTAAGCCTGTCCCTAAAGTTAAAAAAATAGCCCGGCTTAGGCCTTCTCCCGCGCCCAGCCTGGCTTCAGCTAAAGCGAAAACATTAGCATCATTGTCGATTGATACCGGAATTTTTACTTTTTTTTCTAAAGCTTTTTTTAAAGGAAAATTTTCCCACCCGGATATATTAGGTAAATAATAAATAAAGCCTTTTTTTATATTGATGATTCCCGGCGCTCCAATACCTATCGCTTCTATTTTATGTTTTTTAAAACTGTTCAATAGAGAAACTACTTCGGAAATAAAAAAATCTTTTTCTTTTAGCTGGGCAGAAGAGTATATTTTCTTAGCAATTATTTTGCCTTTTGAGTTTACAACGCCGGCCTTTATATACGTCCCGCCCCAATCAATTCCAAGATATGAACTCATAGTTTTATATTTACTATATTTATTATATTTTATATTATTAAAGGATTACAATAGTATATCTTAAAACGGCTATTTTTCAACCAGGAACACAGATGACACAAAATCCACGCAAAACGCATTGTTTACAGAGGACAGAGAAATTATTTTTCTCTCTGTGTACTCTGTAAAACCTGCTTATACCTGCTTTTTGTGTAATCTGTGGTGGTCGGGAGGGCGGGATTTGAACCCGCGGCCTCTGCGTCCCGAACGCAGCGCGCTGCCAAACTGCGCTACCTCCCGAAAAATTTTTTAAAAATTTTTTGGGACTTCGAATCTTCGCAAGAAGATGAGAAGTCTTCCGAAACTTATATATTCCCTCACTTTGTTCGGGATCAATTCTCTTCACTTATATCTTTAGAGAATTGACGGCACTGAGCCGACTTCTTCGGCGAAGTGCCTTTAGTTCCTTCGACTCGGTCGTCTATCGACTTCCTCGCTCAGGATTAATTCGGCTATGTGTTTTTTCTGCGTTTCTCTTGCAAAAACACAGCCTTATTGAACTTTCTTCAACAAATAATCAAATTCTGCGTTAAGCCAATGACCGGCTTTTTTAAACTTTAGGTTTGTATTGTTGTAAGTAAACGGAATAATATCTAAGGTAAAAGAACTCGGTAAAACTTTTTTGACAGTTAAAGAAACACCGTCTAAAGCAATCGAACCTTTTTGGACTACTTTGCTTTTATTTTTATTTGGCAGGTATATTTCAAACTCCCAGTAACCTTTTTTATCGATAATTTTTTTTATTTTTACAACCGAATCAACATGGCCTAAAACAAAATGGCCGCCTAACTTATCTCCAACTTCTAAAGCCGGTTCTAAATTAACTGGTTCTTTATTTTTAAAAAATTTAATATTTGTATCAGATAAAGTTGAAGCTGCTACATCAAAAATAAGTTTTGATTTATCTTTTTCAACTACAGTAAGACAAACCCCGTCTATGGCAATACTGTCTGATATCTCTGCTTCTTTATAGACTAGCTGGGAAGTTATCTCTAATCGAGACACTTTACCTCTTTTTATAAGCTTTGTAACTGATCCAACTTCTTTTATTATCCCGGTAAACACTAAATAACTCCTTTGTTTTCAATAGTTTAACAACTGTGGGCATAAAACTTAACTTAATCCAAATTATACCATAGAAAATATAAGATAAAAGAATATTCCAGCAAAGAATTGTTAAGAGTAAATTGTAAGAGGGGACGTTTCCCTCTGTTATAAGTTACTGCAAATAAAGAAGTTATAAAGCAGTGTTTTCCGAAAATAAGCGGAAAATGCCAGTTTATAACTCCTTGGCTAACAAAAGGTTATAAACGAGGGAAACGTCCCCTTAAACTAACAGGATGACACCAGAGAGAGATTGCTTCGTCACTCACTTCGTTCGTTCCTCGCAATGGCAGGTGAAAACTTACTTTTTAGAATTGTCGCGCTTGTAATTACAATCTTCCAAAAAATAAACCCCGTGTTTTTGGCACGGGGTTTTGTGTATCTTAAGAAGTTATAACTTAACTTTTATTTCTTTTTCTTTTTAGCTGTTTTTCTTTTTGTTGTTTTTTTCTTTGTTGTCTTCTTTTTCTTAGTAGTCTTCTTTTTCTTTGCTGCTTTTTTCTTTGTTGTCTTCTTTTTCTTAGTAGTCTTCTTTTTCTTTGCGGCCATCCATTCACCTCCTTTTTTTAAAACCCAACACTATTGGGTGCCTATGTTTCTAATTTAACAAAAATTATTTTAAATGTCAACAGTTTAAAAAAATATTTTTTTATTTTTTTGGATAAATTTTTTTTGCTTGCCGCCAAAGATACTCTAAGTTGTAAAACTCTCTGGCGCTTTCTGTAAAAATATGAACTATTACATTTGATAAATCGATTAGAACCCAATGATATGTTTTATCGACTTCCGAATGCTGAATTTTTATTTTTTCTTTGCTTTCTGAAAGATAAGTTGTTTTGCTTTTTCTGACTAGATAATCATATATTGCTTTAACCTGAGTTGCGCTGCCGCCTGAACAAATAAGATAGTAATCACAAATGTTGCTTATTCTTCTTACATCCAAAATTACCGGATTATTCGCTTGTTTATCCAAGGCAAACTCAGCAATTTTTTTTGCAACCGTTAACCCGTTTATATTTTTAGATTTAATAAAACCTCCCTTTGTTTATTTTATATCGCCAATACCGCTTTGATTTGCCCGGCTAAAACTTGTTCTCCATTGCCCACAACAGAAACAGCTAAATTGTTGAAATCAAATAATTCCTTGGCGAAATCATTTATCCCCCGGGAATCAACAGCTCTTACCTGTTTGATTATCTCATCTAAGCTTTCAATCTTAGTGGTTTTGATGTAATTTTGAGCCGAGTAAAACATTCTCCCCTGGGCCTGCTCTAAACTCATAGAAATCTGGCCTATGAAATAATCTTTAGCCCGGGTTAATTCGGTCTTTCCTATTTGCCTGGACTTTATTTTTATTAGTTCTTTTTTAATAACCGCTAAAGCTATCCCTAAATTCTCTTTATTCAACCCCAGCTTTATGATAAAAGCCCCGCTGTCTTTAAAAAATTTTGGTTCAGTCGATATATCATAGCATAAAGACCTTTTTTCCCGCAGGCTTTCAAACAAACGGCTGCTCATGTTTGCGCCTAAAAGAACATGCAGCAGGTTTTGAATTATTTTTTTATTGCTCTGATAAGATACGCTTCTAAACCCCAAACAAAGCTGTAGTTGTTGAGTATCTTTTTTTTCTATTTTTATCTTAATGCCTTTAAGTTTGGTTGGTTTTTTTTGGTAGATACTTTTTCTTTTTTTCTTTTTGCCTATTTTCTTTTCGATAAAATTTCTTATTTTATCAAGAGAAAAATCTCCGCAAAAAGATATTACAATATTAGAAGGAGTATAAAATTTGTCTTTAAAATTTTTCAGGTCTTTTCGAGTTATGCTCTGTACGGTTTTTTCAGTACCGATTATATCCTGGCCCAGGGGATGGCTTTCCCAGAGCAAACTATCTAAGATAGTTTTTGCGCAAGAACTGGGAATATCATTATACATTTTAATCTCTTCTAAAATAACGCCTCTTTCTTTTTTTACCTCTTGGGGCGAAAGAATAGGGTTTAACACCATATCCAGCAATATATCCAAAACAACCAAACTGTTTTTTTTAAGAAAATGAGCATAATAAGCGGTAACCTCCTGAGAAGTAAATCCGTTAAGGATTCCGCCCTTGCCTTCGATTTCTCTTTTTATTCTTTTATAGCTGTAACGGTGAGTCCCCTTAAAAAGCATATGTTCTAAGAAATGAGCAATGCCTTTTTCTCGTTTTTTTTCAAAACGAGCGCCGGTTTTTAAGAAAACCCCTAAAGAAGCTGTTTTGAAATTAAAAAAGGAAGAATGGATTAATTTAAGAGGGCCAATGTTGACAATTTTATACATAAAAAAAATAAAAGAGTAGAATCAAGACCTTAGCTTCCTAACATGATTTTTGAGCCTTTTTAAAAAGTTTTTCTTTTTATAATTTTGGCTGATAAATTTTACGATTTCACTTCCCACGATAACCCCGTCAGAAATTGAACTTATTTTTTTAACCTGTTGATTATTATGGATGCCAAAACCGACACAAACCGGCGTATTGCTGATTTCTTTAATTCTTTTTATATGCGAAGCTATATCTTTATGCTGCAAAGAACGCGGGCCGGTTATCCCGGTAGTTGAAATATAATAAATAAAACCTTTTGCGCCTTTAGCAATCTTTTTCATTCGTTTAGCCGCTGTGACAGGCGTGATAAAAAAAATCGGATCTATCCCGGACTTTTCGGCGGCGTTGATATAGTTACCGCTTTCTTCAAAAGGCAAATCCACTAAAATCGTGCCGCGAATCTCATTTTCCCTTAACCTTTGAAAAAAACTACCGACTTTATATTTAAATATAGGATTATAGTAAGACATCACCACAACCGGTATTTTTATTTCTTTTTTAATTTTTCTGATATTTGCAAAAAAACTATTTATGCTTATGTTTTGCTCTAAAGCGGTTACAGAAGCTTTTTGGATAATCGGGCCGTCGGCTAAGGGGTCAGAGAAAGGAAAACCTAATTCAATAATATCGACCCCGGCATCCTGAAGAGCAAGAAAGATATCATTGGAATAAGATATCTTAGGAAAACCAAAAGGGAAATAAGCGATAAAAGCTTTCCTGCCCTCTTTTTTTAACTGATTGAATTTTGTTTCAATTTTCATAATTGATAAATAATAATTAAAACTATTTTCTTGCAGTTCTCTATATTTCAGCGTCATTCTGAGGCAAAGGGCGAAGAATCTCTATGATGAATGAGATCCTTCGCCCTTCGGGCTCAGGATGACACTCTTGCGTACTATATCTAAGTCTTTATCGCCTCTGCCGGATAAACAAAGAATAACTGTTTTGCCTTTTGCAGATTTAGCTAATTTTTTTAAATAATAAACAGCGTGCGCCGGTTCAAGAGCCGGAATAATCCCTTCCAGCCGGGATAATAAATTAAAACCTTCTAAAGCCTGCTTGTCGGACACAGCTTTGTATTCGGCTCTTTTGATCGATTTATAAAAAGAATGCTCCGGCCCGACTCCCGGATAATCCAATCCCGGCGCTATCGAATGAGCATTTTTGATTTGCCCATTTTTGTTCTGCAAAACATAAGATTTTGAACCCTGAAATACGCCGAGGCTGCCTTTGACTAAGGAAGCGGCGCTAAGGCCTCCTAAACCAAACCCGGCGGCTTCAACTCCGATAAACTTTACTTTTGTTTTTTTATAAAAGGGATGAAAAAAACCAATTGCGTTGCTTCCGCCGCCGACACAAGCCACAAGATAATCAGGCAGCTTCCCTTCTGCCTGCAATATTTGCCTTTTTGCTTCTTTGCCGATTACTGTTTGAAAATCCCTTACGATTTTCGGGTAAGGATGGGGCCCGACTGCCGAGCCTAAAAGATAATAAGTGCCGGAAACATTGGTTACCCAATCACGAAAAGCTTGGTTACAAGCGTCTTTTAAGGTTTTTGAACCGGTTTTAACCGGGATAACTTTAGCGCCTAGGATTCTCATCCTGAAAACATTTGCTTTCTGCCGTTGCATATCTTCCTGGCCCATATAAACTTCACATTTTATTCCCAAAAGAGTAGCTGCAGTTGCGGTAGCGACTCCGTGCTGGCCGGCTCCGGTTTCAGCTATGATCCTCTTTTTACCCATAAACTTTGCCAAAAGAGCCTGGCCCAAGGCGTTATTGATTTTATGCGCTCCGGTATGAAGCAGGTCTTCGCGTTTGATATAAACTTTCATGCCCAAATAATTGCTTAAGGGGCGGGCATAATATAAGGGAGTCGGCCTGCCTGCGTATTGATTTAGAAGCGACTTAAACTCATTTTTAAAATTTTTATCTTTTTTAATATTCCGGTAAGAATTTTCCAATTCTTTTAAGCAGAAGGATAAAGTCTCGGGGATAAACTTTCCGCCAAACTCACCAAAATAACCTTTTTGATTAGGATGAGGCATTTTTTACCCTCTTGATAAACTTCTTCATTGCTTTTTTATCTTTTTTCCCCACTAATTCTTCCACCCCGCTTGCCAGGTCAACTCCATAAGGAGAAAATTTTACTATATTTCCTACATTGTCGGGATTAAGGCCGCCGGAAAGAATAATCCTTTTGCCCGCTTTAATTTCTTTTTTAATAAATTGAAAAAAATTTACCGGCAAAGTTTTTTTCTTTTTATTTTTTTGATGATAAGGAATATCAAACATTACCGCATCCAATTTTTGATAACGGCCGATAGATTCAGCCGAGCCGCCGGGAAAACAAACTTTAATTACTTTAAAGCGAGGCTTAAAAAAACTGCAATAACTTAGAGATTCTTTGCCATGAAACTGCAGCGTATCCAGCCCCAGGTAAGAAGCGATTTCTAAAACCTTTTCCTTTTTCTGATTCATAAAAACCCCTACTTTAGAGATAAAAGGCCCCAGCGATGAAACAATTTTTTTAGCTGAAACCGGTTTAATATAACGCGGGCTTTTTTGGGTAAAAATAAAGCCTACTGCGTCAGCCCCAAACTTTTCAGCTAACAAAGCGTCTTCTAAATTGGTGATTCCGCAAATCTTGACTCGTACCATAATTTTTTAAAAATTCGAAATTCTAAATCCGAAATACGAAACTATTTTTTTAATTTTCAAAATTTAAACCTTCGAATTTGTTTCGAATTTCGGCATTCGGGTTTCGGATTTAATATTAAATTATAATATATTAAGCATCGATATGGAGTTCTTTTATTTTTTCCTCAATATTATCCGCTTCCATAAAAGCATGGCCGACTAAGATAGCATCAGCCCCCAATCCTTTTAAAAGCAGCACATCTTTTAAAGAATTTATCCCGCTTTCTGAAACCTGAACCACGCCATCGGGAATAAAAGGAAGCAGCTTCTTCGAACGGTTAATATCTACTTCCAGAGTATGGAGGTTGCGGTTATTTACGCCGATAATATCAGCTCCTATTTTTAAAGCCTTTCTTAATTCTTTTTCGGTACTGACCTCAATTAAAACATCAAGCTTTAATTCTTTAGCAAACTCATAAAGATTTTTGGCCTGTTCGAATTTTAAAATACCCATTATCAAAAGAATAGCATCGGCGCCTACCGCCCTTGCTTCGATAATTTGCATTTTATCTAAAATAAAATCTTTCTTTAAAACAGGCCTGGTTGTTTCTTTTTTTACTTCTTCGATATAACTGTTTTTGCCGAGAAAAAAATCTTCTTCGGTTATGACAGAGATTGCGTTAGCCTTCTGGCTGTCAAAAATCCTGGCTAATTTATTGGGAGAGAAATCTTTTTTTAAAATACCTTTTGAAGGCGAAGCTTGTTTAATTTCGGCAATTAAAGATATTTTATTTTTCCTTTTTATCGCCTCTTTAAACGAATTGGGCTCCCTGGCGTTTTCTGCCAGAGAAACTAAAGCTTCCCGGTTCTTCTTAAGTACCTGGATTCTTTTTTTCTTGCTTTCTACTATTAGCGACAATACTTCATGCATTCTTATCTAAAAACCTTTTAAATTTTTCTAACAAATTAACGGCCTTTTTACTATCTAAAATACCGGCTGCCTTAATAACCCCGGCTTTAAAATCTTTCACTTTACCTAATATATAAAAACAAGCGGCGGCGTTAGCTGCCACAATATCCCGGGCAGGCCCCTTTTTGCCGGCTAAAACATTTTTTATGACCTTTGCGCTTTGGGCCGGATTATCGCTTTCTATTTCTTTTAGTTTTATCTTTTTTAGCCCGAAATCTCTTGGAGACAAATTCATGCTTTTTATTCGGCTTTTATTTAAAAAGCAAGCTTTGGTAGAACCGGTAAGGGATATTTCGTCTTTTAGGCCTTTGCCAAAAACCACCAGGGCCCTTTGAACTCCCAGTTGTTTTAATACCTTGGCCATAGGCAATACAAGCTCGGAGCTGTAAACGCCTAAAAGCTGAAAATTTGCAAAAGCGGGATTAGAAAGAGGGCCTAAAATATTAAAAATAGTTCTTATTTTTAACTGTTTTCTGACCTCGGCGACAGTTTTTAAAGCCGGATGGTAAAGGGGAGCATATAAAAAACCTATGCCAATTTCATTTATCGCCTTTTCCATAACTTCGGTTTTAATATCTATCTTTATCCCCAGTTTCTCCAAAACATCGGCGCTGCCACAGCCCGAAGACATCGCTTTGTTGCCGTGTTTTGCCACCTTTACTCCTGAAGCAGCAACAACAAACGCAACCGCGGTAGAGATATTAAATTTATTTACCCCCGAACCGCCTGTGCCGCAGGTGTCGAGAACCTCTTTATATTCATCTTCTATACCTAAAAATCCGTTGTAAACCTTTATTTTATTAGCCCGTTTCCTTACAACTGTTGCCGCCGCCGAGATTTCGGTTTCAGTTTCCCCTTTAATTTTTAAAGCTGTTAAAAAGGAAGCAATTTGAACCGGCGAAACTTTTTGGTCAAAAATATCTCCAAAAATATCTTTAGCCTCCTGAAAAGTTAAGTTTTTCCCGGCAATCAATTTAGTTATAATATTTTGAACCATCTTATTTTTTAGTTATTTTTAAAAAATTTTTTAAAATAGCTTTACCTTCATTGGTTAAAATAGACTCCGGATGAAATTGAACGCCATAAACAGGATAACGCTTAAGCTTTATCGCCATCATTACATTATCTCCGGTTTCGGCAATTATTTCAAATTTATTAGACAAGCTTTTTTTATCCAAAACTAACGAATGATAACGGGTAGCCAGAAAAGGATTCTTTATATTTTTAAATATCCCTTTATTTCGATGATAAATTAAAGAAGTCTTGCCATGCATAATCTTTTTAGCTTTAACCACTTTTGTTCCAAAATAATAACCCAGGCATTGGTGGCCGAGGCAAACGCCCAAGATGGGTATTTTTTTATGGTAACTGCCGATTAATTCAAGGCTTATCCCTCCGTCTTCCGGCCGGCCCGGACCGGGGGAAATTATTATTTTATCAAATCTAATCTTTTCTAAATCGCTTAGAGTTACTTTATCATTTCTAAAGCAAATAGTTTCTGCCCCCAGCTCCTGAATATATTGAACCAGGTTGTAAGTAAATGAATCGTAATTGTCGATTACTAGTATTTTCATGCTTAATCGTAAATGCGTTAAAGAGTAAATGCGTAGATGCGCCTATATGTAAATCGAGTGCAATAACTGATATACACATCCACCCATTCACACATCAACACATAAACCCATATACCCATTTACTACCTCACTCGTTTAATATTTGCTCCTAGCTTTTGCAGCTTCTCTTCAATATTTTCATAGCCTCGATCAATATGATATATTCTTGAGATTTTGCTCGAACCTTCTCCAGCTAAACCAGCTATCACCAAAGCAGCTGAAGCCCGCAGGTCAGAAGCTTGAACCTCAGCTCCCTGAATCTTTTTACGCCCTTCTATTATAGCATAAGGGCCTAATTTTTGAATAGACGCCCCCATTCTGTTTAATTCCGCCACATGCATAAACCGGTCCGGATAAATTTTTTCATGAACCAAAGAAATCCCTTTTGCCTTGGCCAAACAGACCATAAATTGCGCTTGAAGATCGGTAGGAAAACCCGGATAAGGAAGAGTCGTAACGTTAACCGCTTTAAGCTTTCCGGGAGCTTTCACTTTTATCGATTTAGTTTTATTTTTAACTGTAATTTTAGCCCCGATTTTTTTAGCTGTTTCAAAAACAGAAGTAAGATGGGCCGGTTCAGCTTCCTTAATCTCTAAACCAGAGCCGGTAGCCAAAGAAGCAGCGATAAAAGTACCGGCTTCGATTCTATCCGGAATTACCTTAAACTCACAACCGCCTAAACTGCTTTTTCCTTTTACCCTTATAAGAGGAGTGCCGAAACCGCAAATATCCGCCCCCATTTTCTTTAAAAATTGGCCTAAAGCGCTAATCTCCGGCTCACAAGCGGCATGCTCGATTAAAGTATTGCCTTTAGCAAGAACTGCCGCCATCATTACATTGGCAGTCGCCAGCACCGAAGAACCAAACGGGCCGCCTAAATAGATATGATTTCCTTTTAGGTTATCCACCCGAGCCTGGCAATAGCCTCTCTCTATAGAAATATCTGCGCCTAAATGAGCCAGGCCTTTGATATGCAAGTCTACGGGGCGGGGCCCGATAACGCAACCGCCGGGCAATGCCACTTTAGCTTTTTTGCGTTTAGCTAAAAGAGGCCCCAGGCAGCAAAAAGAAGCCCGCATAGTTTTTACCAGCCGGTAAGGAGCTACATATCTTCTTTTTGTTTTAGATTCAACTATTAAGGTATTAGCCTGAAAACTTATTTTTTTGCCTAAAACCTCTAAAATCTTAATCATCGTAGTTATGTCCTTAAGAGAAGGAACGTTTTTAATTACACATTTTTCTTCACTAAGTAAAGTAGCTGCCATAATTGGCAAAGCTGCGTTTTTAGAGCCTCCAACCCTGACAGTTCCGGAAAGCTTTGATTTTGATACTATGAATTTATCCATGGCTTATTCGTTGTGCGTTTTGCGTAGTGCGTAGTGCGTGGTGCGTTGTGCGAATTAGGCATTATTTTTTTGTAAGATTACTCCACGCCAAATATTTGAATAATCTTTAATCCAGGTTTTGATTATATATTGCCCGTTTTTATAAATAATATTTTCTACTCTTTTTTTCTGTCCATAGCCAAACTCCATCATTAAAAAGCCTCTATCTTCTAAATATCTATAGGCCTGAACAATTATTTTTTCAATTAAATTAAGGCCGTCTTTACCTCCATCTAATGCTAGTTTTGGTTCATAGGCTAAACTGCCTTTAATGTTTTTACTCTCCACATAAGGCGGATTACTGATAATTAAATCAAAACTATCCTCTTTAAACCCGGAAAATAGATCTGAATTAACAATTTTAACTTTCGACCCTAAATTAACAGCATTTTCTCCGGCTAAAGCTAAACTTTCTGAACTTAGGTCCGCAAGATATATCTTTAAATCAGCTGTTATTAGTTTATCCAGGCTAATACCAATATTTCCGCAGCCACAACATAAATCTAGTATTTTCTTGAGGCTGTTTTTACTAATAAGTTCTTGGGCCGCTTCAGTTAACAACTCGGTCTCCGGCCTGGGAATTAAGGTATTTTTATTTACTTTGAAAGTAAAGCCAAAAAACTCTTCTCTGCCTAGGGATAAAGCTAAAGGAACTCCCTTAAACTTATCGGCTTTTATCTTATCTAATTTTTCTACCTCATTTTTATCAAGAAGGCAGTTTTTGCCTTGAGCAAAACTTTTAAATATAAAGTTTAGTTCTGATAAACTAAAATATCTTTTATTCTCCCTATACCAATCCTTTATCTTCATATATTTTTTTTCTTTCTGCTTTTATCAGTTGGCCGATAACTTCGTCTAAATTTCCTTCTAACACCTGATCAAGTTTATAAATCGTAAAGTTAATCCGGTGATCCGTTACCCTCTTTTCACCAAAATTATAGGTGCGAATCTTTTCGCTCCTTTGGCCGCCTCCTACCTGAGTTTTACGCAATTTACTAACCTTGGAAGCTTCTTCCTCCATCTTTTTCTCCATAATTTTTGCTTTTAGGACCCTTAACGCCTTTGCTCTGTTTTTTATCTGGGAACGTTCATCCTGGCAGCTCACTATAACCCCGGTAGGCAGATGAGTCATTCTCACGGCAGAATCGGTAACATTGACATGCTGGCCGCCGGCTCCTGAAGCCCTGTAGGTATCAATTTTTAAATCATCGGGGGATATCTTAAGCTCAACTTCTTTTGGTTCAACCAATACAGCAACCGTCACCGTAGAAGTATGGATTCTTCCTCCAGATTCGGTAGTAGGAACCCTCTGGACTCGGTGGACTCCGCTTTCAAATTTCAGGCGGGAAAAAGCTTTTTTGCCTTTTAAAGAAAAAACTATCTCTTTGAATCCGCCGATTTCAGTCAAATGAGAGCTTAAAACCTCTACTTTCCAGCCATTCTTTTCGGCATACTTAGAATACATCTTGTAAAGGTCTCCGGCAAAAAGCGAGGATTCTTCCCCGCCGGCGGCGGCTCTAATTTCAATAATCAAATCCCGCTCCGGTTCGTTTTCTTCAAAAAGTTTATTTTCTATTTTTTTCTCTAAAAGCGCCTCCTTGCGGTTAACCTCTTCCAGCTCGGACTGCGCCAGCTCTTTCATCTGATCGGCCTCTTCCTCAAGCATTTCTTTGAGCTGCGCTTTTTCTTGTTTGAATTTTTCTCTCTTATCAACCAAATCGATTAAATCTTTTAGGTAAGAATATCTTTGAGCCAGTTTTTTGTAGCGGGCCCGGTCTGCCAGTGTTTCCGGTAAAGAAAGAGTATGTTCTATTTTCTCATACTCCTTTCGTAATTTTTGAAGATCAATTTGCATAGATAAAGTCCCTGCCTGCCGGCAGGCAAGCAAAGTCCAAAGTCCAAAGTCCAAAGTCTAGAAATATTGACTTAAAACTTAGGATTTAGGACTTTTTTTTGTTGTATTTTTTGTAGAATTTATCGACCCTTCCTTCCGAGTCAACAAACCTTTGTTTACCGGTAAAAAAAGGATGGCATTTAGAACAAATCTCTACATTTATGGTCTTTTTTGTAGAACGGGTATGAACCACATTCCCGCAAGCGCACATAATCGTAGCTTTTTGGTATTTAGGATG
>JAIPHC010000015.1 GCA_021735405.1 Candidatus Omnitrophota bacterium
CAAACAAGAAGTTTGGTTATTTGAATTTGGTTATTGTTTATTATTTGGTTGTTGTATCTTGTCTCTTGGTTATTTCCGGTATATCTTGATTATTGGTAATTTTTGAGATGGAACGGTATATAGTACATCTAGATATGGATGCTTTTTTTGCGGCTGTGGAGCAAAGGGATAATCCCGGCTTGGCTGATAAGGCGGTAATAATCGGCGCGGATCCTAAAGGCGGCCAAGGCAGAGGAGTAGTGGCGACAGCTTCTTATCCGGCCCGGAAATTTGGCGTGGCTTCAGCTATGCCAATTTCGGAAGCTTATCGCAGATGCCCGCAGGGGGTTTATCTGCGTCCAAAGATGGACAAATACAGCAAGGTTTCAAAAGAAGTTTACCGGATTCTTTATCGATTTAGCCCTCTGGTTGAAGCGGTTGGCATAGATGAGGCATTTTTAGATATTAGCGGCACTTTTCATTTATTCGGCGGCCCGGCAGGGGTTTGCATTAAATTAAAAGAAGCGATAAAAAAATATACCAGCCTGACTGCTTCGGTTGGTTTGGCTCCGACAAAGATGGCCGCAAAAATTGCTTCCGATTTCGAGAAACCGGATGGTTTTTACCAGGTAAAAGAGGCAGAGCTGTTAGATTTTTTATGGCCTTTAGATATCGCTAAATTGCCGGGGGTAGGGAAAAAGACAAAAAAAGCGCTTAATGGGTTAGGTATTTATAAAGTCGGCCAATTAGCTCGTTTTGATAGAAATATTTTAGAAAAATATTTTGGTAAACAGGGTTTAAGCCTTTGGTTGTTTGCTAATGGGGTTGATTCCAGAAAGATAGAGAAGCCGGGGGCGGCAAAGTCGATAGGGGCTGAGTTTACTTTTCCCAAAGATACAGCAGATTCGTTTCGAGTCGAAGCTGTCCTAAGCCAGTTATCTGAGGAGGTAGCCGAGAGGCTAAAAGAAGCAGGCTGGCGGGCGAAAAATATCTCTCTAAAAATCAGGTTGGAGGATTTTTCTACCCACAACCGTTCAATACAGTTAATTAAAGCGACTAACTTTTATAATACGATTTTTAAGTCAGTGAAAAGATTATATTATAATTCAGGTTTTTTTGGTAAAAAAATAAGGCTAATTGGAGTCAAGTCAGAAAAATTTATCGATTTTACCAAACGGGATACGATTTTTGATGAGTTTTCTCAGTTAAAGAAAGAGAAGGCCGACCAAGTGGTTTCGGCCATCCGGGCCAAGTTTGGCAAAAGCGTTATCCGCAGGGGCAGAAGCTTATAAAAATAGCTGTTTATTCCCGGCTTTTGGGTGTATAATAAACCAAAATTTAAAAGGTTGTTTTAGAAAGGATAAGAAACTATGAAATTATTTAAAGATTTAGGGCTATCGAGCCAGACATTAAAGACGATAGAGGAGAAGGGTTTTGAAATGCCGACTTCGATTCAGGAGAAGGTGATTCCGGCAGTATTGTCGGAAAATTTTGATATTGTAGGCCAAGCCCGGACCGGTACCGGAAAAACTGCCGCTTTTGCTTTACCTTTAATTGAAAAGCTCAAAGAAGGCGCTAAAGTTGTTCAAGTTTTGGTGCTTACTCCGACTCGTGAGCTGGCAATTCAGGTAGCTGAAGAGGTTTATTCTTTAAAAGGCAGAAGGCGTTTGTCTATCGTTCCTATTTATGGCGGCCAGGCGATATCTTTGCAGTTAAGAAGCTTAAAGAGAGGAGTCGATATCGTAGTCGGTACTCCGGGAAGGATTTGTGACCATATCCGACGCAACACCTTAAAGCTAAAAAATATATCTTATTTGATTTTGGATGAGGCTGATGAGATGTTAAATATGGGGTTTCTTGAAGATGTCGAAAAAATTATGGCTCAAACTTCTCCCAATAAACGGACAATGCTTTTTTCGGCGACCATGCCGCAGGAAATTATGCGGGTTGCCAAAAAATATATGGGTAAATATAAGTTGTTTCAAGTTTCCAAGGGTGGGATGACTGTCAGCCGGACCGACCAGATTTATTTTGAAGTTCCGGCTCGGGATAAATTTGAAGCTCTTTGCAGGATTATCGATGTGGAGGAGGCGTTTTACGGTTTGGTTTTCTGCCGGACCAAAGTCGATGTTGACCGGATAGCCCACCATTTAATCGAACGAGGCTATGACGCTGACGCTTTACACGGCGATATGTCTCAAGCTCAAAGAACTAAGATGGTGGAAAAGTTCAAAAGCAGAAAAATAAATATTTTGGTAGCCACCGATGTTGCCTCCCGCGGCTTAGATGTTCAAGATCTCACTCATGTTATCAATTTTGCCCTGCCTCAAGATCCTGAATCATATGTACATAGAATTGGGCGTACCGGGAGAGCCGGCAAAGAAGGCAACGCTATAACCTTTATTACTCCGGCTGAATACCGGAAATTGCAATTTATCAGGCGCAAGGCCCAGACGGATATACGTAAAGCCAAACTGCCAAGAATTAAAGATATAATTCAAGCAAGAAAGGCAAAAATCACAAATCGTATTAGCGATATTGCAAAAAATGAGCTAAAAGATGAATACCGGAAAATGTCTAAAGAATTGCTTGGCGAAAATGACCCGGAAGATGTTTTGGCAGCTGTGTTGCAAGATTCTTTTGGCAGCCAGCTCGATAAGAGCAGATATGGCCAGATTAACGACCAACCTGTAGATTTAAAGGGCAAAGCCAGGTTGTTTGTCAGCCAGGGCAAAAAAGACCGGTTAAGCAAAAATAAATTAAAAGATATTATCAAGAATAAATGCGGCACTGCCGAAAGCAATATTCAAGATATTCAGATTTTTGACCGTTTTTCTTTTATTAGCCTTCCTTTTAGCGAAGCTGAGAAAGTTTTAGCTTATTTTGGCCAAAAAAAAGGCAGAAAGACTAATTTGGTTATCGAGAAGGCAAAGAAAAAACGCTCAAGGTAGTTTAGGTAAGATGAGCCAGTTCCAGACTAGATTAGATATTGCCAAATCCAAAAAGAACCCCGATATTCTCATTTTTACAGTTACCACCCCGACCTTACGAACTCAATTTAAGCTGCCGAAAAAAACCGCCAACCAGCTCAGGGTTGATTTAGAAAAGCTGCTTCTTAAAAAATAAGATAGGTGTTTGCTAAGAGAGGCAATTGCTATTTTTTTCTTGTTTTAATTTTTGAGTTGAGATAGAATGAAACAAAGGAGGTAAATTATGCATTATCGCATTAAATTGATAACTGTTTTTATTTTATTTTTCGGGCCGTTTATTTTGCCGGTATTAGCCCGGCCTGCGCCCTGGGTGAGAAAAGAGCATGCCGATAAAAATGATGACGGCATTGTAGACCGGAAAGAAAAACGCATAGAAAGGAATTGGGAGCGCAAACAAAGAATTGAAGCCAACAAGGCAAGAGCTTCCTGGAAATACGAGCGTTTTAATGTCAGTAACAAATTTGAAAAAAAATATGATTACGACCAGGATGGCTGGTTGAGCCCCGATGAATCAAAGGATTTGCTGGAAGATAAAAAAACAATAATTAAAAGCAAGGGAAAGGCTAAAGTTAATACAGCGGTGGAGCGCCTTTATGATGAAAATGACGACGGGGTAATCGATGCTGATGAGCTGGAGGAGATAAAAGAGGATTTTGACTAAGAAGTTTAATATGCAGGTAAACGCAAGAAAGATTAAGATCTTTAAAATTGCCAACCGTAAAGGCTATGCGGCAGTTTACAAAAATTACCTTACCGAAGGCCGGCTCGTGTCAGAGAGTTACCAGCGAATGGTGAAAGCTTTGAGACGAAATGGTTTTGAGGTAATAAACGCACCCAAAGATATTAAAGAATTGATCCTGTCTTTTAAATGATAGGAATAAAAAAGGAGGTGGCGCTGATGAAGCTTAAAATTTCGGCTTTTGGATTTGCCCTTGGCATTGTTTGGGGCCTTATCGTTTTTCTTCTTGGCGTTGTTGGGATGTTGTTTAGTTTCGGAACAACCTGGGTATTGGTATTGGCTTCACTTTATCTTGGTTATGCTACCACTGTTTTAGGCAGTTTAATCGGCGGTTTATGGGGGTTTCTTACCGGGTTCTTGGGAGGAGTTGTGTTTGCCTGGTTATATAATAAATTGCCGGGAAAGTAAAGAAATTTTAGAGTAAAAAGAGAAAAAGGGCTGGCAGTAAAGCGCCAGTCTTTTTTTTGTCTAAAAAAGGCTTTTTTTTTGTGTTTTTTTGTGTTTTTTGGTATGCTTGAAAATAAGAAAATAAGTGGTATAATAACTTAAAGACGAAAGGTAAGGTATTGGCTAAATAATAACATTTTCAATGAGGAGGGGAATTGGCTAAAGCAAAATCAAAGACAAAAAAGGGGAAAGGAAGGCCGAAAAAGGCGGTAAAATACACAAAGACGATTAATGTCCGGCTGACCCAGAAGCAATGGGTCGAGGTGTTGAATTGGGCTCAAAAAGCTAATTTAGAGCCGTCGGTTTATATCAGAAAAATTCTGCTTGATTTTCTTGACATAGAACACGAATTAGTAAGATCTAAATAAAACCTTTCTTTTATATTATTCCATCCTGCCTGTAAAAAGTTAAAAAGCCATAAAGAGGGTGTTAAAATAAAAGAGTTATGTTTCTCACAGCTTTTTAATTTTAAATATTAAAATACCGGCTTTCAGGTCCAAAAAATACAAAACTAACCTTATAAATTGGCTGCGAAATCCCCAAAGAGAAGAACCTCTTAATAACAAAAAGAAGTAAAAAAGCTTGCTGATATAACTTCCGATAATATATCTTATGTTAACTTTTATAAGTATTTAAAATAGGGGTTATCTCTAATCATATCAAGGGGTTAAAGAGTTTTTTAAAAAACCTGTGAATTCCCCGTTTCTTTGTTACTCCTGATGCTATTTGCTTACTTATAGACTGATTTAGATAAATGTAGTTAGGTTAGGTATAATTTTGTTTTTTGAAGTGTACGCCGGCCAGGTTTTCCTGGGGTTTATACTCTTGCAGCCAGCCTTTTAATTCCAGCCTCTCTACTAGTTCTTTGATTTGGGTATATTCTTTTAAGTTTAGAGGGCGGTTAATATGAGCGATTTTTTTTGCTTTAAAATAAGGTTGGTATTGGGACATAATACTTATTCGGGCTTCAGGAGTGTTTTTTTTGATCCAGACGAGTATTTTTTTGGTTTCATCGATATGGCCGGGAAGGATTAAATGACGGATGATAATAGGCGGGATTTGGCCTCTATTTAGCCTGTTTTGGCCTTTTTTCTGCTTATATAGGTAAGAGAGCGTGTTTTTAGCAAAACGAGGGTATTGAGGCGAATTTGAATAGTTTTTGGCAGTTTCTGAGTTAATATACTTAAAATCTATCAGCCAGGAATCGATAATTGGCTCAATAGTTTCGACTATTTCTTTTTTTTCGTAACCGGAACTATTGTAAACAATTGGCAGTCTCAGGCCTTTTTCTAAAGCAGTTTTTAAAGCTTTTAATATTTGAGGCAAAAAATGAGTTGGAGTTACCAAATTTAAATTTTGGGCTTCTTTTTTTTCTAAATTAAGCATAATCTTTACTAGCTCGTGCTCCTCTATCATTCTGCCATTATTTAGCTGGGAGAATTTATAGTTTTGGCAATATACGCAGCCCAGGCTGCAGCCGGAGAAAAATATCGTACCGCTTCCTCTTTTACCTGAAATAGGCGGCTCTTCGCCAAAATGTAAAAATGAACTATAGATTTTGATCTTTTTGCCCTGGCCGCAATAGCCCAATTCATTATTTAGGCGGTTAATTTGGCAGTTTCTGGGACAAAGCGCGCAGCTTTCTAATTTTTTGGAAAGCTTTTGGTAAATTTTTTCTATGGCTTTTATTTTAGTTTTCAAGTTCATAGTAATTTTAATGTCATTCTGAGGCGGAGCCGAAAAATCTCTATGATAAATGAGATCCTTCGCCCTTCGGGCTCAGGATGACAAAAGAGATCGGGCTCAGGATGACAAAAGAAAACGGGCTCAGGATGACAAAAGAAAACGGGCTCAGGATGACAAAAGAGATCGGGCTCAGGATGACAGCATAGAGGGATTGCTTCGTCGTTTCGCTTTTCGTAATGATGAAAGAGTTTCATTTGTTACTGTTAAATTATTGCTTTTTTACTTTTGCCCAATATAGATATTCCTTATTTGTTGAAATATGTTTTTATAATCATCGGTTCTGTAATCGGGAAAAGTTGTAGGCAGGTGCTGAAGGCGGCCGTCTTTGTAAAAAAGGGTAACTTCAGCATAGACTCCTTTTCCCAGGTACAGCCGGTGAAAAAAATCTTTAGTGGTTGTTAAGACTAGCTTGGCTTGGTTAAGATAACCGGGGTCGATATTTACAGTGCGGTGATTGGCTTTGGCGAATTTTTTTTCTATTTTTAGAGAGAATAACTTAACTTTAATAAATTGAGAGGGGCCTTTTAATTTTAAAAAAGATATAAACCGCCGGAATAATGGTTTACCCATTTCCGGAGAATAATAATTTGTGTAATTAAAATCGATTTTTTTTGATTCGAAGTCGATTTTTCCGTATTTTTTGGCAAGTATTTTTTTTGTTTTGCTATAGTTTTTTTCGTTATTATAGATAAAACCAAAAATAGGTTTTACCGGTTTTGGAAAATCTAATTGTAACATTGGTTAATCAGTTAATTATTTTAAAAAGGAATTTACGTAGGATTGTAAAAACTTTCTGTCTTGATTGTCGAGGTCGTTAAAAAATATTCCGATTCGATAAGGGAATTTTTTATTTTCTTTATCTTTTTCTTTTCTTACCACTACTCCCTGGCACTCGATTTTTTTTATCTTTTTTGATTTGGCTTTAGGCAAGGGAATAAGCAGGGTTAATTGAAGTTTGGTCATTAAACCAACAGGTTTACTAACTGCGCAATATGCGCCGCTGGCACTGATGTTTGTGGTTTGGGTGGATAGGTCAAACTCTTTTTCAGGAGTTTGTTTAAGCTTAATCGGTAAGATTTTTTCTAAGCGGGGATACTTGCGCCTCTCTTTTTTTGGTTTATCATCCCTCATAAGCGTCTTAAGCTTTTTTTGCTTCTTTCTTGCCGGATTTTTGTTCAGCTTGTTTTTTTTCCTGGTGGGCCCGAAAGCAGGATTTATTACAAAAATAACCATTATTTCTGTAATACCAGTCTATCCGGCGTAAAGATTTGTTACAGTTAAGACAATTTTTTCTTTTGTTTTCAGCTCTCTTACTCATGTTTTACCAATCCTTATTTATTTGTTTTATTTTTAAAATTAAACTGTGTTATTGAACTTTGATTGTACTTGTTTTATCTTTAGGAGTTGTAAATGGTTTGAATAAAATGAAAAAGTTCTTTTTTGTCTTCTTGCTTTATATTTTTAAACTCCAGTCCCGCTGAATATCTTTGTTGTTTTCTTTCTTCCCTGCACCAGGCGACTTTTGCTTCCAAGTCGATAACTTTGTCTATTAAATTCACGTTAACCTTAAAAGGTTTTTCTTTTGGCAAAAAACTCTCTGAAATTATTTTTGCCCCGCCTAAGCTTAAATCTTTGGTTACGGTGTAAAAATAATTTCTTGAAGGTAAAGTGGTACATTCTACAGGAAAAGATACGTCAAATCTCGAATATCTACGTCTTTCTTCCACTTATACGCTCCTTCATTATAAAATATAACATATTTATAAGTTCAAGTCAATTAACTAGTTTATCTTTTTAAAAGCTTTTTTAAGGTCCCCGGCGGTTATTTTAGTGGAAACTTCGACAGCGGCTATTCTTTTGATTAGCACCATTTTGATTTTACCAGTTGTAAATTTTTTATCATAATTGATGGAGTTAAGGACTTTTTGGGGATTAAAATTAATTTTAATCGGGAGATTGTATAATGCTAAAATTTGTTTGATTTCTTCTACTTCTTTCATCGAACATCGATTAAGATCATAAGATAGGCAGGCTGCATAAAGCATTCCGATCGCCACTGCTTTTCCGTGGGATATTTTTTTATATTGGGAAGCGGCTTCCAGCCCGTGGGCGAAAGTATGGCCGAAATTGAGAATAGTGCGAATGCCCTTTTTTTCTTTTTCGTCCTCCTCTACTATTTTTGCTTTAATTTTAGCGCATCTAAATATTATCTTGTCGATTAAGCTTTGTTCTAAATTTAATATCTTTTTAGGGTTATTTTTTATAAGTGAAAACAATTCTTTATCTTTAATGATTCCGTATTTTATAGCTTCGGCCAACCCCTCTCTTAAATCTTTTTTAGATAGGGTTTTTAAAAAATCCGGATCGATTAACACAGCTTTTGGCTGATAAAATGAGCCTAAAATATTTTTTGCCTCAGGCAGATCAATAGCAGTTTTTCCGCCGATACTGGAATCGATTTGTCCGATTAAAGTTGTAGGAATTTGGATGCAGGGTATCCCCCGTTTATAAATAGAGGCTGCAAATCCGCCTAGGTCTCCGATGGTCCCTCCGCCTAAACAAATTATAAAGGGTTTTTTATTTTTTTTATCGAGTTCTACAATGGTTTTAATTATTTTAAAAAGCCAATATTTTGACTTAGCCTTTTCCCCGTCGGCGCTGACAATTATCTTAAATCCTTTGCCGGAAAAATTTTTTTTAATTGTTTTTTTATATAATCTATAAACTGAAGGCGAGGTTAAAACAAAACCTAAATTTCCTAATTGTAATTTTTTTAGATAAAGAGATAAATTGTTTTTTAAACCTCTTTTGATAAGAATCGGATAAGGGTTGTTTTTGAGTTTTACCTCTATTTTAATCATAACGCAATTTGGATATTAAACAGGGAGAAAATAAAAGTTATAATGGGAATTATCGCCCAACGAAAAAAACCAATGAAAACTAAAAATATTATAATAAAAAATCCGTACGGTTCAATGCGCAGGTATTGACGGGTTAAGTCCGCCGGCAAAAAGGAAGTTATGATTCGTGATCCATCTAGAGGGGGGATGGGGATAAGGTTAAATACCGCAAGGATTAAGTTGAGAAAAGCTCCCAGGATTAATATATTTTTTAAAGGAAAGTTCAGTTTAATTAAAATTATTAAAACTAAAGCTAAAAATATATTTGCCAAGGGCCCGGATAAGCCAATCCATTTAATATCTTTCTTTGGATTTTTGAAGTGGTTAGGGTTTATCGGCACCGGTTTCGCGTATCCGATGGCAAACGTCCCCCGGGAAAGAATTAGGAGAAAAATTGGTAAAAGCACCGTTCCAAAAGTATCAATATGGGCTAAGGGGTTTAAAGTAAGCCGGCCGGAATCTTTGGGAGTCGGGTCTCCTAATTTATTGGCAGTCCAACCATGGCAGTATTCATGAAAGGTTATAGAAAAAAGAAGTATCGCTAAAAATAAGGTTAGTGAAATTATGGAACCCATATATTGTTTTTGCCTTTATGGTTTTTTAGAAAAATATAAGCTTTTTTGGCTGTATCCTCTGAAAGTTTATTTTCTTGAAATAAGTAATAAAAAGGTAATTTAGGAGAATCTTCTAAGATAATATTTTCTAATACATCAAGATAAAGAGCCGAATTTTCTAAAGAACCTGATTCTGCTTTGGCAAAAAAGCGGGAAATTAATTCAGGGTTATTTTTGCCTTTTTGGGAAAGTTCTGCAATCTTTTTATAAGGATTAACTTTTTCTTCTTTTTCGGTAACTTTTTCTAGTAGTTTGCTGTGGACCCATCCATAAGCGTAAGGATAACAAGATATCTTAAGCCATCCATTTTTTTTGTTTTTTATTTCTATTTTATCATTTTCATTCAGCGAACCAAGGATTTCTCCTTCTAAGGATGGTTGGCTGCGAATATTGAGATTATTAGCCTTAACTATCCCTCTGTCTTTTTTTTCGTTTTTTATAAAATTAGAGCTAACCCAACAATTTAATCGGCTTGGCAGTTTTATTTTGTACCAATTATATTTTTTATCAATGACCTTAACTGTATCCTGGCTAGATAAGGTGCCGATAGATTTAGAAAGAGAGGTTGAGTCTAGGCGAATATTAACTTTGTCTTTTGTTGCCTTGTAAACTTTAGTTGTGGCAGCAAGCGGGGCAATTAAGCAGGTGGTTAAGGCAAAAGCCAACAAAGAAAATTTGGTAAAATGCATTTTATTCTGCGGGTTTCTTTTTACCGGTTCCTTCTTGAGATTGATCTTCTGTCTTTTCAGCGCTTTCGGCAGTTTCTTCTTCTTTAGGTTTTTCTTTCTTGATGGCTTTCATCTTAACTACTTTTACCTTTGGCAGCCCTAAAACAGAATCTCCCTCTTTCCACTTATCTTCTTCAATCAGGCGTTTGATTCTTTCCGAACGTTTTAAGACTGAGCGTTCCCCGCCCAGTTTTTCCGCTCTTTTTAATGATGGATGTAGTCCCATTATAACCTCCTTAGTCTGAAACTCGCAACATGCAGTCTTGATAAGTTTTTTTAAGTTTTTTTAAGTTTTTTTCCGCTTCTTTTTTACTATTGAAATTACCTACATAGACAACCGAATATTTACCTTTTTTTCCAATTTTAACAGAATAACCTTTATCTTTTAATTTTTTAGCTTCTTGCTTGGCGCTGCTGAGTTTATAAAAAGAAGCGACTTGTATTCTATATAACTTATGTTTCTTTTTAGTTATTACGTTATTTCTTTTTTCTTTCAGATCTTTGCTGTTTTTTTCTTCTTCTTTTTTTTCTTCTTCCCCGATTTTTTTAGTTTTTAGGGTTTCGGCTTTAGCATTTTCTTTCTGGCTGCCAGCCTCTTTGGCTAGAGCCCCTAAAGTTAGCCTTCTTCCCCGCTCCATTCCCCATGAGAAAGCAATAACAAAAATAAGGATAATTACAACAATCAGTAAAATAGCTGTGTCAACAGGGATAACAATCCCTTCTCTTGGGAGTTTATTTTCTTTGTCGGTTTTGGCCCCAAAGAGATTCAACTGCCGAGGTTTCATTTGCCTTATTATAGATGATATTATTAAAAAATCAAGGGGCACATTGCAATGTGCCCCGACGTTAAATGCCAACCAATTTCAGAAAATTGTCTTCTGAAAGAATTTTTACCTTTTTTTCTTTAGCCTGGCCATATTTAGAACCGGGGTTAGAGCCTGCTACCAAAAAGTCGGTTTTGTTGCTTACCGACGAAGACCATTTTCCTCCCAGCTCCTCTACTTTTTTTTGAGCTTGGTTTCGGCTGAAATGTTCGAGTTGGCCGGTAAAAACAAAACTTTGGCCGGATAATTTGTTGGATTTTTTGCGTTCTTTTTTTTCAGAAGATACTCCTAATTTTTCCAAATCTTTTAATGTTTTTTTTACTGATTTTTGTGAAAAAAACTTAACTATCGATTTTGCCATAATCGGCCCGATTTCATCAATTTTTTCCAAATCCTCCTTTTTTAAAGTTTTTATTCGGTTTAGGGACCCGAATTGTTCAGCTAAAGTATTAGCCGCCTTTTGGCCGATGTGAGGTATTCCCAGCCCAAACAAAAGCCTGTTTAATGGCCGTTTTTTGCTTTCTTCTATCGCTTTAATGATATTATTTGCTTTTTTTTCTTTAAAAAGGGGCAAAACAAGTAACTTTTTTTGGGTAAGTTTGTATATATCAGAAAGATTTTTAACTATCTTTTTTTCCACCAATTCTTTGACCAGGCTTTCCCCCATTCCTTCTATATCCAAAGCTGTCCGGCTGGCAAAGTGAACCAGAGAGCGTTTAAGCTTGCTGGGGCAGTTGGGGTTAAGGCAAATGAGGTAAACTTCTTCTTTTTCGACTGCGCCGTTACAAATCGGGCATTTTTTTGGTTCTTTGATTGCTTTTTCCCTGCCGGTTCGTTTTGAATCGATAACTTTGATAATTTTTGGGATTACGTCTCCGGCTCTTTCGATTAAGACAGTATCGCCTATCTTTATACCAAGCCTTTTAATTTCATCGAAATTATGGAGAGTTGCTCGTTTTATAGTTGCTCCGCCGCAAGAAACAGGCCTTAGAATAGCAACCGGAGTAATAGTTCCGGTGCGGCCTACTCCAAATTCTACTTTTTTTATTTTAGTAGTTTTTCTTATCGCAGGGAATTTATAGGCTACTGCCCAGCGGGGTGATTTTTGGGTAGAACCCAGCTTTTTTTGTAAAGAAAGGCTGTTAATTTTAACTACCACTCCATCTGCTTCATAGCCAAGGTTATCACGTTTTTGCTGAAAATCTTTACAGTAATCGATAACTTCTTTTAGATTTTTACAAAGCCGATTTTCTTTTTGGGTCCTTAGCCCCCAGCCGGTTATTTTCTGCAAAAAATCCTGTTGAGTTTTAAATTTATAATCCTCTACCCAGCCGAAAGAGTGAATAAAACATTTGAGATTTCTTTTAGCGACTAAACTTGGGTCAAGGAGTTTAAGGGATCCGCCGGCAGCGTTTCTCGGGTTAGCGAAAGGAGTTTTGCCTTCTTTCAAGCGCTGGCTGTTGAGGCTTTGAAAATCTTTTTTGCTGATATATACCTCTCCCCTGACTTCTAAGTTTTTAGGGTAGTTTTTGCGCAGTTTTAAAGGTATTGAGCCGATGGTTTTTATATTAGGGGTTATATCTTCTCCTTGTTGGCCGTCTCCCCGAGTCAGGCCTTTGGCCAGCCGGCCGTTTTGATAATTAAGCGAACAGCTTATTCCGTCGATTTTTAACTCACACATATAGTTAAAATCTATATCTTTTTTTAAAGTTCTTTTCATCCTCTTTTCCCATTCTTTTAATTCATCGATTGAATAAGTGTTATCTAAAGAAAGCATTTTTGTCTTATGTTTTACTGCAGGAAACTCTTCTAAGAGGCCGCCGCTTACTCTTTGGGTAGGAGAATCAGGAGTTATTAACCGGGGATGTTTTTTCTCCAGAGATTTTAACCTGTTTAGCAAATTATCGTATTCTTTGTCGGAAATTTGAGGGTCATTTTTTACATAGTAGTAGTAATCAGCTTCTCTGATTTGATTGCGTAATTTATTAATTTTTTTTTCTATTTGTTTCATTATTGTTTAATCCGTAATCTATCTATTGCCCCAGGTATAATCTTTTGGCTAAAAATTCCGGAAGCCTTTTTTTTGTTATTTTATCGGCTGTCTTTTTTATATTATATTCGATTCTTTTAAAAGTTAAAAGTTGTTTATCTGTATCATAGACGCAAAGAGATAGACGAGGGTCGCCGTCTCTTGGCTGGCCAATACTGCCTACGTTTATAATATACTTTTTACTTTTTTCTATAGTTATTTTTTCTTTACGTAAGTGTTTTATCTGACCTTCATCCAGGCAAAAAACTTCAGCGATATGAGAATGGCCGATAAAGCATAACTGGGCATCTAATAATGAAAAATTAAGTTGGACCTGGGAAGGAGTGATTATGTAATTGAAATTTTTCGGTTTATCTAGACTGCCATGGACGCAGTAAAAATTGTTTTTTTTATAAATTAAAGGAAGGCTGTGAAGGTATTTACAGCCTTTTTCATTTACTTTCTTTTGAGTCCAAGAAAGCGCCTCTTTGGCGCGCCAATTAAAATAGTTTAGATTAAATTTACCTACTGTAGCCCAGTCGTGGTTTCCCGCTATTGTTTCCGGTTTTAGCTTCTTAACTATCTCTAAACATTTTTGTGGGTTGGGGCCATAACCAACTATATCGCCTAAGCAGATGAATCTATCAATTTTTTGGTTATTAAAGTAGTCAACAGCTTCGGCGAGAGCTTCTAGGTTGCTGTGAATATCAGAAAAAATTCCGTAACGCATAATTTAGTTAACTGGTTAATTTTCTACTCACTAATTAACCAACTGTTAAAAGGCTATTTGGAAATCTTGGTATTTACCTGTAGCTTTATTCTCTTGTTTTTCTATGTCGGTGATATTGTGTTTAAATTCTTCTTTTAGGCCTGACAAAAAGCTGTCTAGTTTTTCTTTATCAGACTCGGCAATTATTTCCACCCTCCCGTCGGATAAATTCTTAACCCACCCGCATATTTTATCTCTTTGGGCTAAGGCGCGTGAGGTAAAGCGAAAACCAACTCCCTGGACTGTGCCTGAAAAGAATAAGTGGTATTGTTTTCTCATAATTCAAAACGATCTCCTTCCTTCACTCTGTGTCCGCAAACAAAAGACCATGCAGGCATTTCTTTTTTTCCTTCCGGCTTTAATTTTCTGATTTTCAATATGCCGGAGCCGGTTGTGACACAAATTCCGTCTTTATTTATTTTGCTGATTATAGCCGGCTGTTTATAGTTTAGGTTATTTTTATCTTGAGCCGTGTCGGCTTCGGTTATTTTTAATACTTTATTTTTATAGTAAGTGTAGGCAGCAGGCCAGTTTAAGGTTGCCCTGATTAGGTTTTTAATTTCTGCCGCGCTATTATTCCAATTAATTTTACCGGTTTGTTTAGTCAACTTGGGCGCAAAAGTGGCTTTTTTATCGTCTTGGGGTTTTAGGTTGGCAGGGGCATCTTTTGTCTGATAAAGAGATTCAATCAATGTTTCTGCGCCTTGTACCGCCAATTTTTTCAAAAGTGTAAAATAGGTGTCGTTTGCATCAACTTTTATTTTTTTTTGTAAAAGAATTGGCCCGGTATCAATTCCCTTATCCAATTTAAAAATTGTTACGCCGGTTAACTGCCGGCCCTCAAGTAAGGTTCTTTCGATTGGCGCCGGCCCTCGGTAAAGCGGCAGCAGAGAGGGATGAATCCCCAAAGGCAGAGTTTTGGGCATCGAAAGCAGCAAGGTGGGGATAATTTTTCCGTAATCTGCGACAACTAAATAGTCAGGGTTAAGCGCAGATATTTTATCTAAGAAATTAGCCTTTTTTAAATTGTCGGGTTTTATGAGTTCGATATTATTATTTTGGGCGGTTTCAGCTAATTGAGTTTGATATAGCTTTAATCCCCTTCCCTTAGGAGCATCCGGTTTGGTCACAACCAGCAAAGGCCTAACTTTAGCTTCCAGCAAAGTTTCTAGTACTATTTTTGAAAAATTAGAACTGCCAAAATAGATAATTTTATCCATATTTTTTAATTCAATATTACCGCTGACTGAATTCCTTTTCTTTTTATTTTATTAAGTTCAGAATAAACAGGTTTGTCAGAGGTATTTTTATTTTCAAGTTT
The DNA here is from genome assembly GCA_021735405.1 of Candidatus Omnitrophota bacterium. GTDB lineage: Bacteria > Omnitrophota > Gorgyraeia > Duberdicusellales > 4484-171 > PXAH01. The sequence goes on from JAIPHC010000015.1 coordinate 15,087, forward strand.
AACTATCAGGCTATAGCGATATTTTCCTCTTAGTTTATGAGGAGATTCTTTGAAGGGGCCAAAAATATCATATTTTTTTTTCTTTAGTATATTATATAATTTTTCTCCGTTTTTTAAAGTTTTTCTTTGATCATTATGCCGGAGTATTATCCTTATTATTTTTACAAAAGGAGGCAGGCTCATTTGTTTTCTCAGCTGAAGTTCGTTATCGTAAAATTTGGTCCATTCTTTGTTTATGTATTCAAATAAGTAATAGTTAGGCCGGCTTGAGAAAATAAATAGTTTTTCTTTCAATAATAAGGATAGATTTTTAAGATAAATAAAAGTTTTAAAAGTGGCATCGAAGTCAAATTGATCCAAATATGAATCTGTGTCCAAAACAAAGCCGCGGTCAAACGATTGTTTTTGATAGAGATAATTGAGGATTTTAGAAGTAGAAAGAACCAGCAAGGATTTATTGCTGTAATTTTCAATATTTTCTAATTTTACCTCCGGGAAAAATTTAGTTAATATTTCCTTTAATTTTTCAATGCCCATAGTTTTTCCTTTTAAGTAACCCTTTTTGCATTCCGGGCAAATTTCTGGGTAAGGAATTTTTTTTTGGCATTGCGGGCAAATTAGTTCATTTTTATTTTTTTCTTCCTGCTGAAGAAAGCTTGAACAACGCCGGCAGTTTAAGGTATTGCCGCAATTGCTGCAGGATATTATCCGCCAGAAATGTTTTTTGTTCCAAATAATTACTCCTTTCTTTTTTTCAGAGATTGTTTTGCGGATTAATTCCAGAAAAACCGGGTTAATGTATTTATATTTTGCGAAGTTGTCGCGGTTGATTACCTCTATCTTTTTTAAATCTTTTCCTGTTTTATCGGGTTCGGTCAATTTTATTTTTCCCTTATTGATCATATTATATGTATACAAAGAAGGATAGCTGCCGGATAATATTAATTTATTTTTTAGCTGCTTAGTTAAAATAAGCGCGGCTTTGCGGAGATGGTAAAACGGTTGGACTTCCTGGAAGTAGTAAGGGCTGGTTTCTTCTTCTATGATAATCAACCTTGTATCTTTGGGAAAATAAAAAAGGCAAGATCTTGTTCCCAAAATTAGAGATTTTTGCCTTGAATTTATCCAGTTATCAAGCAAATCTTTCTCAGGTTGTTTGCTGAAAAATTCAAATATTTTTTGGGAAAAATCTTCTTTAAGCAATTTGCCGATTTTTTTTAGAAAAGTAAGCTGAGGTAAGCAAATAACCACAGAACCTTTAGTCAGCGCTTTTTTAACTTCTTTTTTCCAAATTGAATAACGGTTTAGGAATAAATCTAATTTAATGAATTCAAGTTTCTCTTTTTCAGGAGCCGCCTCATTATTTTTAAGAGGCAGGTTTATCTTTTGTTTGCTTTTTTTACGTAACTGAGGCGGGAGCATCATGAATAAAAATTTTGAACTGGGATAAGGATAATAATTTGCCAGATTTTTGGCAAATTCGAAATGCGTATCTGTTAATAATGGGCATGAATCGATAACTTTATTTACCGGTTTTAAGCTGGCAATCTTTGTTTTATTAGAGAGAGACTTGACTATGCCGATTTTTTCTTTTCTATTAAAATTGACTAACACTCTCATTCCTGGTTTTAATGTTTGGCTGGCAGGCACCTGATAGTCGAAATCTTTATCGATAGCTAAAGGAAGCGTGATTTTAGCAATTTTTAACATAGTGGTTAACAATTTGATCTAAGGGTTTTCTGATATCTTTAAACTCTAAAGGGTATTTGGTTTTTTTGCCCTCTGCCTGGTTTGAGAACCTGCTAATAGCTTTGACCAAGCTTTGCCAGTTAAAGGCGGTTTCAGCTATTCCTTTATTTTTTAAAAATGTCATATTATCTTCTTCCTGGCCGGGGATAAAATGAGTAAAAACAAAAAGTTTCTTTTTATAGCCTCCTTCAAATACGGTAAGGCCCCCTGGTTTTGTTACAATTAAAAAAGACAAATCGATTAATTCCCATATTTGCCGGTAGAAAGAAAAACATTTAATATTTTTCAATTTAGCTTGTTTTATATATTCCTTTAATTTGTTGTTTTTTCCATAAATAACTAAAAGATTAAATTTGTGGTTAAGAGCCGCGAGAGCTTTTTCCAAAAATTTAAAATTACCACTTGCCGAAGAGACAAAAAGAATAGTTTGTTGGGCGGGGTTTAAATTAAATTTTTTATATAGATCCTGCCGGGGTTCTTGATTTAAAAACCCTTCCCGAATCGCTACATAACCGGATATAATTTTTTGGTTTTTGATACCTAAGTCGATTAACCATTTTTTGGTTTGGCTTGTGGCTGTTATAAATTTGTCGACATTTTTGCTGGCCCAAAGACGATGCGGTTTTATGTCGGTTACTAGAGAAATTAGTGTGATCCCCAGACTTCTTTTAATAATTCCTATAAGCTGAGGCGGGAAAAAGTGGGTGGTTATGATAATTTGAGGCTTTGTTTTCTTGAGATAACCGATAAGAGGAAAATATGTCAAGAAGTTTAAAAAGCCGATAGCAGCGATAACTATTTTATATTGAGATATATTAAAAAAAAATTTCCAGAGCCAGGGAAAGTTATTTGTAACCCAAAGGTAAGACGCCGCCTGTATTTTTTTTACAAAACTAAAAGTAAAGTCAAGTAAGTCATGGCAGGGCGCATTAAGATGCGAGCTGATAGCTAAAGCTGCTTGCTTGTGGCCTTGTCCAAAACTTGCGTGAATGACTAATATTTTAGGCATAGTTATTGAGCAGGAAGTTAGAGGCTAAAAGTAAATTATCGAAAATATAATCAGGTTCAAATAACCAATTTTTCCGGTTTTTTAGTTTTTCTTTACCGGATAATAGAAGTATAGTTTTTGCGCCGAAATTTTGAGCCGCAACCATATCAACAAAAGAATCTCCGATAAAAAAAGAGAGTTCTATTTTTTCTTTTAAGCTGGTTACCGCTTTATCTAATAAACCAGTTTTAGGCTTACGGCATGAGCAATTGTCTTCGTCTCTGTGGGTGCAATAGTATATGGCGTCAATTGAAGTTTTTCGGAGCCAGAGTCTGAAATTTAGGCGCCGGTTTATCTGTTCTAATGTTTTTTTAGAGTATTTTCCCTTGGCGACTCCAGATTGATTTGAAACAACAAAAATTTTAAACCCGCCTCTTTTAATTTTTTTAATAGCCTCGGCAGCGCCGGGGATTAGTTTGAAGTCACGGCAGTTAGTTACATAATTCCGGTCACCGGGGTAGCGGTTTATTACTCCATCTCTATCTAGGAAAACTACCTTAGCCATTTAAATTTAAATATTTTTTAATCTCAGGAGAAAGCATTATTTTAAATTCTCCTTCAGCTAAATTATTAAGTTTTAGGTTACCGATACGTGTTCTTTTGAGGGAATTGACTTTATAACCTAATTTATTGAACAAGCGCCTAAGATGCCGTTTTTTACCCTCGGCTACTATAACGCGGATTAATTTTTTATTTAACGAGCCTTTTATTTTTTCTGTTTTTTTCACTTTAAGTAGTTCTCCTTTATCGAGAACTCCTCTTTTTGCCTTATGGCAGTCAGCCTTTGTTACCGGTTTTGATAATTCGATAAGGTATTCTTTTTCAATTTCGAATTTAGGATGAGTTATCTGATAGCAAAAATCTCCATCATTGGTTAATATTATTAGACCGGTTGAGTTTTTATCCAGCCTCCCGACCGGATAAATTCTTTTTTCATCCAGATTTTTCAGGAAACTGATAATTTGCTTAGGAATTAAATCTAAAATAGTAGTTTTTGCGAACTTATCAGAGCAGGTAGTGGTAACTCCTTTTGGTTTATTGGCCAATATATAGATGTTTTTTGCCGGTTTTATTTCTTCATTATTTACCTTTACCCTATCTGTAGTTTTTACTTGATAATAAGGTTTATCAATGCATTCATCGTTGATGCTTACTTTTTTGTTTTTTATTATTTTCTCTGCTTTTCTTCGGGAAGCGATTCCTGATTTTGCTAAATATTGGTTGAGGCGCATAATTTAGTCCTAAGTCCTAAGTCCTAAGTCCTAAGTCGTAAGTTGAGCAAAAACTCTATTGTTTTTGTCTATTTTTGTTATTTTTACTCTTGCAAGAGAACCATCTTTTATCTTGTCTTTCAGATTAACTTTTATGTAATTTTGAGTATAACCGGTAATGTATCTGTTCTTTTTTTCTTCAGCAATCATGGTGAGTTCCTGGTTTAAAAAAAGCCTGGCGTAATCAAAAGAAAACTTTTTAGCTAATTTATTTAAGATTACATATCTTTTTTTTATTGTGTTTTTATCGATTAAATTATTAGCAGCAAAAGGAGTTTTTTCACGCGGTGAAAAGGTAAATATGTGGATACGCATTGGTTTTACCTTTTTTAAAAAATCAATAGTTGCTTGAAAAGTCTTTTCTGTTTCTCCCGGGAAACCAATTATTATATCACAACTTATTGCAGTTTTAGGATAAGTTTTTTTTATTGCCTCTACCCTTTCTAGATATAGCTCCACTGTTTCTTTTTTGTTCATGGCCTTAAGTATCGAGTTTTGGCCGTACTGAAAAGAAAGATGCAGGTGTGGGCACATTTTCGGGTGAGAGATTAAGCTAATAAGCTTATTATCGATTAGCAGCGGCTGAAGCGAGCTTATCCGCAGACGCCCCAGGCAATTGAGGTTGAGGATATCTTCTGTCAAATTCGATAAGCTATTTTTTGGCTTCAGATCTTTGCCGTAGAGGTTTAAGTTAACTCCCGATAGGACGATTTCGTGATGGTTTAAAGATAATCGTTTTATTTCATCGATAATTTCTTCTTTTTTGCGGCTGGTGGGTTTGGGCCTGAGATAAGGTATTTTACAGAAACTGCAAAAATTATCACAACCGTCCTCTATTTTTACAAAAGCTCGTTTATGGGGGTAGTTGTTTATTTTAAATTTCCAGGGAGTTTTGGATAAAGGATAAGGAGAACTGTCGCCAAGAATGATGTTTATTAAGTTTTGCTTGTTTTTTTGGGTGATAATATAATCGACTCCTGTCTTTTTTATATAACCCTTGTTTAGTTCTGCCAGGCAGCCGCAGACAGCAATTTTAGCTTTAGGATTTTCTTTTTTTGCTTGTAAAATGTTTTTCCGTGACTTCTTATCGGCTGTTTTTGTGACGGTACAGGTATTAATTATATACAAATCAGCTTTTTTCCCAGTTATTGTGTGCCCTAAAGAAGTAAATTGTTCTTTGATGGCCTGGCCTTCGTATTGATTGACTTTACAGCCTAATGTTTTAACTTGTACTTTCATATTGTGTTTGTTCTGTTAAGTATTTAATCAGCCCCGGTAAAAAAATTGCGGCAGTTTCGCTTCTTAAAATATTTTCAGAAAGTCTTATTGGCCTACAATTATATTTTTGAAAATTATTAATTTCTTTTTCAGAAAACCCTCCTTCCGGACCTACAATACAAAGGATATTTTCAGAATTTTTATTTATTCTTTTAATTTTACTATTTTTATCCGGAAAAGCTATTAATTTTAGGCTAAAATCTTTTTTTATCAGCTGGTTGAGCGCAAGTGGTCGGCCTATTTTAGGAATCCATAGTCTTTCCGATTGCCGGCAGGCTTCAATGATAATTTTTTCCCAGCGTTTTATTTTTGAATCAGCAGAAGCGATTCGCAAAGCGTTTTTCCTGCTGGTTTTGGTAGTCCTTGATGAAAAAAAAGGAATAAACCCAAAAACTCCTAGTTCAGTTGCTTTTTGTAAAATGAAATCTATTCTTTTTTCTTGGATTAAAGGAAATCCTAAGGTTAGCATTGGTTTTGTTATCGGTTGTTTTCGGGTTTTATTTATTTTAGTTATTGCTATATTTTTTTGCTTTATCTGGTTTATCTTGTACTCCCATTCCCTGCCTTCTCCATTAAATACATAAACTTTTTGCCCTTTTTTAAGGCGTAAAACATTTTTTAATTTATGCAAAGGCCCTCTTTTATCTAAGATAATAGATTCCTTTATCTCTTGAGGAGGTATATATAGCCTTATTTTTGCCATTTTTTTGTACTCATTTCTTAAAACGAAAAACATTAAACCTAAGGCTTAGGACTTAGGACATTGGACTTTGGACTAATTAAATGGAGCCGATCGGATTTGAACCGACGATCTCCTCGTTGCGAACGAGGTGTGCTCCCAACTGCACCACGGCCCCAATTTAATAAGCTCTATCAAACATCTGCCGAATATTAAATATAAATTTCATCGAATTTTATTAAAAAGGCTGGTTTTTTGAAAGGACCTGTTGTATTAGTTGTTAACGGTAATTATTACCGGATCAGTGCCGCCGGGACCGGAATTATCATTTGCATAATTAATATCTACGCTTAATCCGTTAATATTAAGGACATTGTTGCCGCTAGGGTCATTGCCTTTTTTCAATTCTTCCATGGCGTGCGCTAATCCTGCTTGAGCTGCCAGCAATCCTTTACTTCTTTTTATTGAATGCTCGGTTAGATGGGTTTGTTGGCGCATAAGGTTTATCGCAGCCAAGGCAAGGAAAGAAATTACGATTAAAACTACAAACACGATTACTAAGATAAATCCTTTTTTTACCATATTTACTCAGCAGCCTTATTGGTTATTTTGAATTGGCAGATTTTTTTTGGCTCCATTTTTTCTTTTTTTCGTTTAACTTAATTCGATAGCCGTTGTTTTTTTTTGTA
>JAIPHC010000016.1 GCA_021735405.1 Candidatus Omnitrophota bacterium
TGTATCTTTTACAAGGTGTAAGCAATGTATCTTTATGCCCCACAAGGGCATTTTTGCTAAGGTTTTTGCAGTTTCAAGCATATCTGTTTTGGTCTCTCCGGGAAGGCCTAAAATAAGATGGGCGGCTGGGTAGATGTTTCCATATTGCTTGGTTAATTCCAGGGCATCTTTAAAGGCTTTAAAGTTGTGTTTGCGGTTAATCTTGGCTAAAGTTTTATCATGAATAGACTGGAGGCCGTATTCAATATAAACCTGATAATCTTTGCTAAATTCCGCTAATAGATCCAATTTTTCTTGGTCAATACAATCGGGCCGGGTTGAAACTGAAATCCCAACTATATCTTTAAAACCTTTAATCTGATTATATTTTTTTTCCAGAGTTTGAATATCCGCATAAGTATTGGTAAAACTTTGGAAATAGGCGATAAATTTTTTTGCCTTATAGCGCCGGCGGGCAAACTGGATAGATTCGGCTATTTGTTGTTTAATTGGTTTTCTTTTGCTTTCTGTGTAGCGGCTGAAGGCTTTGTTATTGCAGAAGGTACAGCCCTGGCTGCTTAGTTTACCATCGAGGTTCGGGCAGTTAAAGCCGGCGTCAAGGCTGAGACGGTGTGTTCTTACCCCAAAGGTCTTGCGTAAATATTGGTTATAAGAAAAATAATGCTTTGCGGTCATAGTCTTTATCGCTAAACAGATACGCTCCTTACATTGTTTTTCTAACATCTAATTGACAAATATATAGATATCGTAGAGTTTAAATTCGAAGCACGAAATCCGAAATTCGAAATAATATCGAATGACCAAAATTCTAATGATCAAAACGAAAACCGTTTGGAATATTAAAAAATTCGGATTTCGAATTTGTTTCGGATTTTGATATTCGGATTTCGAATTTGAGTATTACACCTTCTCTATTTAACTTTACGATGTGTGTATATTCAATATTAAATTCTAACTCTACCTTCTGTTTTCTTCTTTCGGTCTCTCAAGCTATAAACGCAGCCGCAGTAGTTTTGCCGGTAGAGATTTAATTTTTTTGAAATTTCAATTGCTTTCTTGAAGCCATCTTTTTTCTTAAAGTCTATTTTTAAAAATTGATCGCCGCCAATCTTTTCGCCAATTTCAAAAATCCTTTGGCTGTTTTTATGAGGGCTGATGGTTAGGGTGCTGGTAAAATAATCAAAATTATTTTCTTGAGTTAATTGGTAAGTTTTTTCAAGCCTTAATTTGAAACAAAGATTGCAGCGTTTTCCTCCTTCTTTTTCTTGGCTGAATTGATCGCAGGCATCTTTCCATTTATCAAGTTCATAATTTCCTTCTATGATTTTTATATTATAAAATTTTGCAATTTTTTTTGTCTCGTTTTTTCGGCGCAGGTACTCTTTGGAGGGATGAATGTTAGGGTTGTAGAAAAAACCGACAATAGAGTATCCGTTTGATTTTAGCCTTTCTATTGAAGCAGAGGCGCAAACGCCACAGCAGATATGCAATAAAACTTTTTTTGAATTTATAGGCATCTAAAGACGGCTAAAATTTAAGAATGCTTGCTTGGGGTCTTTTGATTTAAGTATTGCGCTTCCAATACAAATATAATTTAGGCCAATATTTTTTATTTTAGAAAAATTATTTTCTTTAACCCCTCCATCGATAGCGGTTTTTTTATTAGGCCAAACTTTTTTGAATTTTTTAATTTTATCTAAAACTTCCGGAATAAAAGGCGCACCATAGAATCCGGGATTAACGGCCATAAACAATATAAGATCGATATCTTTGATAATAGGTTTTAGTTTTTCTATATTTGTTTTAGGATTTAGGGATACTCCTGCTTCCATTTCCATTTTTTTTATTTCTGTGATTAATTTTTTGTGGTCTATTTCTGTTTCTAGGTGGAATATTATTCGTTTTGAGCCAATTTGAGAAGCTGGTTCTAGCCAAGCAAAAGGATCGTTAACCATCAAATGAAGCTCATTGGGGGTGCTAATTTTTAAGCGGACTAATTCTTGAGCGGTTATGCTTTGGGAAGGTACAAATTTTCCGTCCATAATATCTATTTGGACTAAATCGGCAAAATTTGAGCAGACATTAAGCATCTCTTGCATTTTTTCTTTATCTTGGCTTAGTAATGCTGGGACAATCATATTTATTTTTTAATTAAATTCGAAACTCGAAATCCGAATATCCGAAACAATTTTCAAATTATTAAAATTCAAATGAAAAAAGTTGAAAATGTTTTAAAAATTTAAACATTATAATTTCGAATTTGTTTCGGATTTCGATATTCGCATTTCGTGCTTTATTTTATAAAGTGTTTTTTTAAAATTGTTAAAAGCTCTTTATTAGGCGTAAAATTTTTTGTCTGCCAAAAATTTTTAATCTTGGTTTTTTCTTCTTTCCAATAAAGGGGGTAATTTTGCCAGCCATAGGCCGGGCCCTCTCTTTTTACATAATTATTATTGCTTAGATATTGAAACAGGCCGTCGGGGAAAACCGAATTTGCTATAGCTTTATAAGTCCAATAAGTGTAGCCAAAACCGTAATCATCAAAAACAGAGAGAAGGTCATCAAGGTATTGTTTTTCTCCCCAAAAGCCTCCCCGCCAATTGATGCCGAATTCACCCACCAGGATATCAACCTTGTTTTTTTTGGAAAAATCTGCGTAAGGTTTCATATATTTATAAATTGTTGATTTATTCCACCGCTGGCCTTCAATTTTTCCGGGATAACTCAATCCTTTTACAAAATCATAGGTGTAAGAAAGCGGTGAATAGGCATGAATGCTAATTTTTATATTTTCAGCAATTAGATCGGCGAGAAAATTAATTTGCTGAGCCCAGCAATTTCCTTCTAAAAAGATAGGGTTTTTTTTGTCAGAGCATTTAATCGCAGCTATTGCTTTTTTATAGTAATCTTTAATTAAATTAATATTGCTTTTATCGGTGACTGGTTCGTTGAGCAGGTCGTATCCGCCTAAACCGGAATGATTATTAAATTTATCAGACAAATAAGCCCAAAGCTTAACCGCTCTGTTTCTATAGGATTTTTTTAGCCAAAAATTTGCCGATCCATCTGAATCACCATGCCAGTCACAGTTTTGCGCTCCACAGGCAGCGTGAAGGTCTAAGATTACCTTTAGGTTGAATTCTGCCGCCCAATCCAGGGCGTTTTTTATATATTGTGTACCGGTTTGAGAGTAAGAGTATGGTTTTTTTTCAATTAGTTTTTGATTGAAAGGGAGCCTGATATACTTTGCTTTGGTTTGCGCGATATTTTTAAAGTCTTTTTTTTGGATAAAATTTTTTCGAAAAAGATTTTCAAAACTTTTTAATTCGGCCTTTCCCTGTTTTTTTCTGAATTGATGCTTGATTTGAGTTTCGGCGATATTTGGGCCGCCGAGAATATAGCCTTCCATAAGAAGCCAGCTGCCGAGGTTTATTCCTTTAATTTTTTTCATTTTAGATATTTAAGGTTTGTGTTTGAAGTTTTTTGTAAGGGCAGCGGCGATCTTCTTCCCAATGAGTGTTAAGCAGTTGTTTTATTGGCACACACCTAAAAAGCTCCCCCCTGACTGTTTTTCTAATTCCGAAACGGTTATGATAGATATTACAGTAAAATTTATTATTTTTGCCTTTTCTTAGATGAAGGCAAGGGTCATCGTAAGCCCCGCAGCAAGCCCCGCATCTTAAACAGAGGTTTTCCCAATCTTCTTCCTTTTTCTCTAGATGTTTTTGGCAATCTTTGAATTCAACCTTCATCTTAATTTATGAAATGATCAATAATCAAGATACAAGATACAAACAAACCCCAATATTCAATTACCAATCATTAAAATATAGCTTATATTTTAATTTCATTCATTTATTGATTATTGAAATTTGAATATTGGTTATTATTTGATTATTGTATCTTGTTTCTTGTATCTTTTTCCTCCTCTTTCTACTTGAATAGACTAAACGAGATGACCAGGCCGCTGAAGACAATTGAGACCATCGACATTAGCTTAATTAAGATATTTAAAGAAGGCCCGGCAGTGTCTTTACAGGGGTCTCCGATGGTATCTCCGGTAACTGCTGCTTTATGAGATTCTGACCCTTTCCCGCCGAAATTTCCTTCTTCAATATATTTTTTGGCGTTATCCCAGGCGCCGCCGGAATTAGCCATCATAATCGCAAGCACAAATCCGGAAGCCAAAGACCCAATTAGCAGTCCGATAGTGCCTTTTGCCCCCAAAAGAATACCAACCGCTATCGGAGCAATGATTGCCAAAAGTGAAGGTAAAATCATCTCCTTTTGGGCTGCTTTTGTAGTAATTGCCACACAACGGGGGTAATCAGGCTTAGCTTTTCCCTCTAGTAAGCCTTTTATCTGAGAAAACTGCCTTCTAACTTCTTCGATAATCGAAGCCGCCGCCCTGCCGACTGCTTTTAAAGAAAGCGAGCAAAAGGCAAAAGGCAAAAGCGCCCCGATAAATAAACCAATAATTATATTCGGTTCAAGCAGAGTTAAATCTAAATCTAAAGCTATCTTTAAGCGGCTGGCTTCATTTATTAAGTGGTTGCGGTAAGCAACGATTAAAGCCAGAGCTGTAAGAGCTGCTGATCCGATAGCAAAGCCTTTGCCGGTTGCGGCTGTGGTGTTTCCCAGTGAATCGAGCTGGTCGGTTTTCATTCTCACTTCCGGACCGATGTCAGACATCTCCGCTATCCCTCCGGCATTATCGGCGACTGGACCGTAGGCGTCGGTTGCTAAGGTTATTCCTAAAGTTGAAAGCATGCCAACAGCAGAGATTCCGATACCGTAAAGGCCTATAGTAAAGTTCTGAAAACCGCCGCTTATCGCGAAACTGCCTAAGATAGCCGCGCTGACTGTAATTACTGCCCCAACCGGAGAAATCATGCCTAAAGCAAGGCCTTCGATGATAAAAGTCGCGGTTCCTGTTTGGGAAGATTTTGCCAGTGTTTTAGTCGGTTTATAGTTTGCCGAAGTAAAATATTCGGTAAACTGGCCGATTAATATACCGGCTACCAGGCCGATAAAAACCGAACCAAAAATACCCATATGCTGAGGAAGGTAATTTTTTACGATAAAAAACGAAAAAACAATAGTTAATGCCGCCGCAGTCCAGACACCTTTGCGTAAAGCCTTAAGCAGTGAATCCTGGGTAGCGTTTTCTTTAGTGCGTACGAAAAAATAACCTAAAAGAGAAGCGATAATTCCTCCGGTAGCCAATAATAAAGGGGTTATGATGCCTTTTAATCCCAGCCCTGCTGCTGCGGCAAGAGCCATAGCCGCCACTATTGAGCCAACATAAGATTCAAAAAGATCGGCTCCCATTCCGGCTACATCACCCACATTATCTCCAACTTGATCAGCGATAACCGCAGGGTTTCTTGGGTCATCTTCCGGTATTCCGGCTTCGACTTTGCCTACTAAATCAGCGCCTACATCAGCTGCTTTGGTATATATTCCTCCACCTAAGCGGGCAAAAAGAGCATAGCCTGAGGCTCCCATTCCAAAACAAAGCATGGTTGAGGTAATTGCGGTAAAAGGGTCGCTTCCGTAAGGAAGGGGGTTGTTTGAATAATACGATTTTAAAAATATAAACCAGCTAGCTAAAAAGATTAGCCCCAGCCCGACAACTAAAAGCCCCATAATCATTCCAGCGCTAAAAGCTACTTTTAAGCCTTTGTTTAAGCTAATCGATGTAGCTTGAGTGGTACGGGCGTTTGATTTTGCCGAAACATACATTCCTAAAAAACCGCAAAAACCCGAAAACACCCCGCCGGTTAAGAAAGCAAAAGGAACAAATATTACCAGTAATCCTTTTAAAGCCATTGCCAGTAAAATCAAAAAAACGACAATAAAAAACATTCCTACCACTTTGTATTGCTGACGGAGATAGCCTTTTGCTCCTTCGAAAATATAATTAGTGATTTTAATCATGCTTTCGTTGCCTTGCGGCTGTTTAAATATCCAACGAATCAAAACTCCCGAAAAAATTAAAGCTAATACTGAACCCGCGAAAACAAAAATTAAATCCATTTTACTTCTCCCCCTTTCTTTTTTTTAAAATTTCTTCCCTGTCTTTTCCTACTGATATAAAATTAATCGGAATTCCCAAATATTTTTCAATGAAATTAAGATAAGTTTTTGCCGCTTGGGGCAGCTTAGAGAAACTTTTAATTTTACTAATATCTTTATTCCAGCCGCAAAATTCTTTATAAACCGGTTTTAAGTTTTCTAACGAATAAGGAAAATCTTTAACTATCTTTTTGTTCTTTTTGTATTTTATGCAAACTTTAATTTTTTCTAAATTACTTAAAACATCTAATTTGGTAATAATTAAACTATTTATACTGTTAATTTTAATAGCTCTTTTTAATAAAGCTAAATCCAGCCAACCGCATCTTCTCGGCCGGCCGGTGGTTGCGCCGAACTCTCCGCCTTCGTCTTGCAAATAACCCAGCATTTTTCCTTTTAATTCTGTAGGAAACGGCCCTTCTCCCACCCTGGTCGTGTAAGCTTTTGCTACTCCAAACCGCTTTTTTATATTGACAAAAGCCAAGCCGGAACCAAGCAAAGCGTTAGAGGCAACTACCGACGAGGAGGTGACAAAAGGATAGGTTCCTGCATCAATATCTAAAAAAGTTCCCTGGGCTCCTTCAAAAAGAAATTTTTTACCTTGTTTTTTATAAAAGTAGTCAGTAACATCACAGACAAATGGCTCGATTTTTTTAGCAAGTTTTTTATATTTATTGTATACGGAATCAAACCGGAATCCTTTTTGCCCGTAAGCTTCTTTAAAAATTGGATTTTTTTCCCGTAAATTATCTTTTAGCTTAAAAGCAAAAGCTTTAGGGTCGATAAAATCACCCATTCTTATTCCGCAGCGGGAAACCCTGTCTTTATAACAGGGGCCGATTCCTCTTTTGGTTGTGCCGATTTTTTCTACCCTTTTCTGTTCGCGAAGAGAATCGATAATTCGATGATAGGGCATAATAATATGGCAGAATCTTGATATTTTTAAGTTTTTTTTAGAAACAGGAATTCCGGCTTTTTTTAAATTTTCAATTTCTTCGAGGAGAATTTCCGGGTCTACCACTACTCCTTGCCCGATAACACAAATTTTATTTTTGTGCAAGATCCCGGAAGGGATTAAGTGAAAAACAAACTTTTTTCGGTTGGTTATTACGGTGTGGCCGGCGTTATTGCCGCCCTGGAAGCGGACTACGATATCTGCGTTGCGGCAGAGATAATCAATTATCTTACCTTTTCCTTCATCCCCCCATTGCAGGCCTACCAGTACAGTATTGTTCATATTAACCTTATTAACCTTAAATGATTTATAGTTTTATTGCTTTTGCCGATATTATGCTGGGGTTAGCTTTAATTTTTTTAATTACTTCTTCTTTGGCTGCGTTGTCGAGATTAAGTATAGTAAGGGCCGTGCCTTTTGGAGTATGCCTGCCCAAGCTCATTCCCGCGATATTTACATTGCTTTTTCCTAAAGTTGTCCCTAAAAAGCCGATTACACCGGGCATGTCTTTGTTGTTTATAACCAGCATATGTTTTGACGGCGATACTTCAAAATAGACGTTATCTAAGCTTATAAAGCGGGGGTTTGAATTAGCAAACAGTGTCCCTTCTAAACTTTTTTCTTCTTTGTCGGTAGTTATCGTAAGCCGGAGAGAATTTATATATTCTTTTTCTTCCGGTTCTTTGATTTGTTTGATCTTTATTCCCCGTTGTTTAGCTATGTCAATAGCATTCATTTGATTTATATCTTTTTCAACTTGCCGTGAGAGTAAGCCCTTTAAAAACATCCCCCCGATAATATCTACTTTCTGGGTGGATATTTTGCCGCGGTAGGATATTTTAACTCTCTTTATTGCTCCTTCGGCAAGCTGGGAAATAAAAGAACCCATTTTATCAGCGAGATTAAAATAAGGCTGGAGAGTTTGATAAGCTTCAGGTTCAAGCTGGGCGTAATTGATGGCATTATTTATTGATTTACCTAAGAGCGCATCTTTTATTGAATTAGCCGCTTCGATAGCAACATTTAATTGAGCCTCTTTTGTCGATGCTCCCAGGTGCGGGGTTGTTATCAGGCGTTGGGATTCGATAAATTTTAACTCTAAAGGAGGTTCTTGGGAATAAACATCAACGGCAGCCCCCGCTATCTTTTTATCAGCCAAGGCTTTGGCTAGCGCATTCTCGTTTATGATTCCTCCCCGGGCGCAGTTTATGACAAAAGCGCTGGGCTTCATCATTTCAAATTCTTTATCTGAGATTAAATCTTTAGTTGCGTCTGTCAAGGGGGTGTGAGTTGTGATAAAGTCTGAATCTTTAATTAATTTTTTTAAATCAACCGATTCAATCCCCAAACGTTCTGCAATTTCTTTTTGTAAAAAGGGGTCATAGACTAAAACTTTCATTCCAAAAGAGAGAGCGCGTTTAGCGACTTCTTTGCCGATTCTTCCCAATCCTACTATGCCTAGTTTTTTAAGGTAAAGTTCTGTACCTTTAAATTTTGATCTTTCCCATTTTTTATCTTTTAAAGAATTATGAGCAAAAGGAATATTTCTTGCCGCAGAAAGAAGTAAAGCAAAAGTTTGTTCGCAGGTCGAAATAGTATTTCCTCCCGGCGCATTCATAACTATTATTCCCCGGTTGGTGGCGGCTTTGATGTCGATGTTGTCAACTCCTACTCCTGCCCTTGCGATAAATTTTAGGTTTTTAGCTGAATCAATAATGTCTGCGGTAAGTTTTGTCCCGCTGCGTATGACTATTGCCTGGTAGGCAGTTATCACTTTTTTTAATTCTTCCGGAGAAAGGCCGTATTTGCAATCGACTTTAAAGCCGGAATCTTTTAAAATTTGAACCCCTTCCTTATTCAGCTTATCCGATATTAGAATCTTATCAACCATAAATGGCCTCCTCCAATCGTGCCAGCGAACTGCCGGATTTAAATTGATGCCCTACTTCTTTCAATGCAACTTCAAAAAGCGAAAAGCAAGAAATTAGGTCTTGCGCGTTTATCCAGCCCATATGGGCAATTCTTACAATTTTATCTTTTAATTGCGCTTGCCCGCCGGCGATAGCTAAGCCGTATTTTTCTCTGAGAATCTTTACGATTTGAGAAGATTTTATATTGTCAGGCAATTTAATAGCGGTGGTTGAAGCCGAAGGGCGGCTGGAAAGAACCGACAGTCCCAAAGCTTCTGCGGCCGAGCGGGTGGCTTCGGCTAATTTTTCAAATTTTTCCCAGCGTTTTTCAACTCCTTCTTTATTGATAGCGTCTAAAGCAACGGCTAAAGCGGTAACCAGGGTAACTGCCGGGGTGTAAGGAGTATCGTTGCTTTTGTGTTTATTTAAGGCTTTTTTTAAATCAAAATAGTATTTAGGTAAATTAGATTCTTCCATTAAACTTTTTGCTTTATCACCGATACTGAGAAAAGAAAGGCCGGGCGGAAGCATTAATCCTTTTTGAGAACCGCCAACTACCACGTCAACGCCCCATTGGTCGGTAAGAAGCTTATCCTGGCCCAAGCCGCTTATTGCATCGACTACAGTTATTGCCTCTGATTGTTTAGCGGTCTTTGCAATGTTTTCAATATCGTGTACTGTTGCGGTTGAAGTTTCGCAAAGTGTAGTTAGGACCGCTTTTATTCCCTTATTTTTATTTAAAATTTCTTCTAATTTTTTAGAATCGGCAGTAGCGCCCCATTCTACTTTCATCTCAATTACATCCAGGGAAAAACTGTTTGCGATTTCAGCCCAACGCTGGCCGAATTTTCCTCCCGATATTGCAATAATTTTATCGCCTTTTGAAAATAAATTACTAACAGCTGCTTCCATTGCTCCTGTGCCGGAAGCAGAAAGAACAACCACAGGATTTTTGGTAAAAAGGAGATTTTGGAGCCCTCGATGAACATCTGCTAAAATATTTCTAAATTCTTCAGTCCGGTGATGGATTATTTCTTTAGCTAAAACTTCCCGTAAGAAAGCAGGCACCGGAGAGGGCCCGGGAGTCATTAATTTTTTATGTTTCATGATCTCTCCTCTTTTTTGATTTATTTATTTTTTTTAGTTTTTTCGATAACAGTATCGACTATGCCGTAATTTTTAGATTCTGTTGCTGACATAAAATAATCACGGTCGGTATCTTTTTCAATTTGCTTTATCGGTTGTCCTGTGTGTTCAGATAGTATTTTATTGACCTTTTCTTTTACATTTATTATTTCTTTGGCGTGAATAGCGATATCTGCTGCTGTTCCTTGATAACCGCCCCAGGGCTGATGAATCATTATTCTGGAGTTGGGCAAGGCAAAGCGTTTATTTTTTGCTCCCGAGGCAAGCAGTAAGGCTCCCAGGGACGCTGCTTGGCCAATACAATAGGTTGCTACATCGCATTTTACAAATTGCATAGTATCATAAATCGCCATTCCTGCGGTTATAGCTCCTCCGGGGGAGTTAATGTATAAATTTATGTCTTTTTTCATATCTTCCATTTGGAGAAAAAGCATTTGAGCAATAACTACATTAGCGATATTATCATCTACCGGTGTTCCGAGAAAAATTATTCTATCTTTAAGAAGGCGAGAAAAAATATCATAAGCGCGTTCGGCTCGGCCGGTTTTTTCGATAACCATTGGGACATAAGCTTGATTTTTCATTTAACCTCCTCATTGAAAATGTTATTATTTAGAGAATACTTATATTTTCAATGACACTGAGCCAAATTCCTTGGCGAAGTGTCTTATACTTAATGTTATTATTTAGCGAAGTACCATAGGCTGCTACTACGTAAATTTAGCTTCACTGAGGATCAGCCCTAATACGGCTTCGGCCATTTTTTTATCTTCCTTTATTCTTTCTTTTTTGGCGATTGCGCGCAAAATATAGAAAAACTTTACTTCATCTTTAGCCAAAGGTTCTAGTTTTTTTTCAAAATCGTTTTTGTACTTTTTTAGATCTTCTTCTTTTATCCCCTGTTGCTGAAGTTGCTGCATTTGCCGGCTGATTAATTGTTGATGGTATCGTTTTACTTCTGCGCCGGGAACTTCGGTTTTAACCGATTTAAGAAGATGGGTTTTAACCTGATTATCGATATTTTGCCTTCTTTTCTGTAAGCTGTCGAGGTGAAGCTGGGTGCCGACCGCATCTTTAAAAGAATCCATGTCTGGATAAGAAGCCCATTTAGCTAATTTTTGGTCATCAAGTTCTTTTTCTGTTATTTTTTTAACTTCTTCTTTAAATTTTTTGATCATTTCTTGAATTTGTTTAGAATCTGGTTTAACTTTCTGGTCTTTTATTTTTATACCTTTATAGATGTTATCTTTAACTTCTATTTGAGGTTGAGTTTCCACTTCAGCTGTAAAACTTAAGGCGTCTTCGGTAACTTTTAGATTAGAAACCTGGGGCATCCCCGCGGGCGAGATTTTGCCTTCCGCCAGCGCCTGTTGGTAAATTATCGGAAGATGCTGTTTGATGAATTCATCTTGAAGCGTTTTCTGATGATGTTTTTTTACCAGATCTAAAGGAGCTTTTCCCGGCCGGAAACCAGGTACTTTTAGTTTTTTTGAAGCCTCGCTGTAAAATTTATTTTTCTTATCGATAAAATCCTTTCCAGCTACTTTTATATCTAATTTATGTTTTAATTTGTCAATTTTTTTAACATTTACTTCCATAATTCCACTCTCCCTTTAGTTATTTATCTGTGTGTATCTGCATCTATCTGTGTCTTTTGTAACCGTGCTATAGCGTGCTTTCTGTGCCATCTGTGGTACTACATTTTAAAATCTTTGCCCAAATATACTTCTCTGGCTCGGTCGTGGCTGGTTAGTTCTTCTGAGCTGCCAGCGGTCAGTATTTGGCCCTCTGTAATCAAATAAGCTCTATCGGTGATCGAAAGAGTTTCACGTACATTGTGATCGGTAATAAGTATCCCCAAGCCTTTTTCTTTCAGCTCGCCAATTATTTGCTGCGCTTCTTTTACTACGATTGGGTCGATTCCTGAAAATGGTTCATCGAGTAAAAGAAAAGAAGGGTTGGTTACCAAAGCCCGGGTGATTTCCAGCCGGCGCATTTCTCCTCCGCTTAATGTATAAGCTTGATTTTTGCGCAAATGAGAAATATTAAGTTCTTCTAAGAGTTTATTTAGCCTTCTCAGCCTCTCATTGCGGTTTATCGGCAAAGTTTCAAGAATTGCTAATATATTATCTTCGACAGTAAGTTTTCGAAAAACCGATGGTTCTTGGGACAGGTATCCGATACCGAATTTAGCTCTGAGGTGAATAGGTAAATAGGTAATGTCTTCATTGTCGAAAAGGATCTTACCCTTATCCGGCGGAATAATTCCTACGATCATATAAAAGCTGGTGGTTTTTCCGGCTCCGTTTGGCCCCAGTAAACCTACCACTTCTCCTCTTTTTACCGAAAGAGACAAATCTTTTACTACGGTATTCGTTCCGTAACTTTTAGTTAAATTTTTAACTTCTAAAAGGCGCATCTTTTAAAATTTGTAACGAAATTGACTTAATCTATTCCAAAAAAACCCGAAGAACCGTTATCATTTTCTTCGGGAAAATATATTAAACGCGGGCTTCCTTCTAAAGTAAGTTTTTCTTCTGCGGCTAGATAGATAGCTTTTTCGGCAAAAGTAACGTTACTGTCTCGTACGATTTTAACATGCCCTTTGGATATTATTTTAATAATCTTTTTTTCTTTTGTGTCAAAGAAAAGAATTGCCAGGTCAGAAAAAAGTTTTCCTTGTTTGTGGTTTACCACTACATCTTCTTTAAAGGTTGCCCGGCCTTTATTGTAATCTATTTCAAGCGGGCCGGAACAGGTAATAGTAGTGGCGTCTTTTTGATTTTTATCTTTATAGGTGACTTTAACATCTTTTTTAAAATCCGCGGTTTTAAGTTGAGAATCAGCATGAAGGCCTTTAGCTTTAACGAAAAGAGAATCTTTTTCTGTTTCTACTATTGAATCAGTTTTTATATAATTTTCTGTCCGCTGCCAATTGAGCTGATCGGTTTTAAGGTTCCAGCCTTGCTCGTTTTTTATCTTTACATTTCCGTTGAGCCAAATATTTTGGTTTTTTTTATTTAACTTTGCTTGGTCGGAGCTAACAGATATGGTTTCTTTGTCTAGGTAATAATTGGCATCCATAGTTTGGATGTCGATAATATCTCCGTTGATTACCGCTTCTTTGCCTTCGATTTCCCAATCGCTGGAGCCGTCATTTTTAAAATTAGAAAGGTAGAAATCTTTTATCGTCTGCTCATTGCCGGGATAACCGTCCGGATAAAAAATAAAAGAAAACAATAAGGCACTAATTATAATATATATATTTTTCATAATATTACTTCAGAAAGCATATTAATATATCAGATAAAAAGATAAAGTCAACACTAAGAAGTTACCGGGGGTTTCGAATAAATTCTAAAATATTTTTCTTTGCGCCTTTTGCGCTGATTATCAAGTCGGCCACCTCTCTTACCGCCCCTTCTCCTCCGCGCCGGGTAGTTACATAGTCAGATATTTTTTTTAATTCCGGATAAGAGTTTTTAACCGCTATTCCGGTTCCGGCTTTTTCGATCATGCCTAAATCAATCAGGTCGTCGCCAATAAAGCAAATTTCTTTCTCGCTTACCCGGTATTTATTTTTAATCTCTGATAGTTGTTTTTCTTTAGGAATTTTTCCCCCGCGCACTTCTACAACATGCATGTCTTTAGCGCGTTTTTTTAAAATAGGCGAGTCTTTAGCTGAAAGGAATATAGTTTTTACTCCTATAATTGAAAGGAGGTATACTCCCAGGCCGTCTTTTACATTAAACATTTTAAGCTCTCTGCCTCGGTCGTCATAAACTATTTCTTCTTTGGTAAGAACTCCGTCAACATCTAAAATTAATAGTTTAACCGCAGCTAACTTTTTCTTTATTTCTTTTAAGCTTTTTTTTCTCATTTTTTATTTTGTTCGTCTATCGTCTTTTCGTCCGTCTTCTATCGGAACGTGACATTAAAACCTATACCAAGCCGGCTGCGATTAAATCCTGGATATCAAGCATTCCGATTGGATGCTTTTTTTTGTCGATAACCGGGAGTTCATCTATTTTCTTTTTCTCCAAAATTTTAAGAGCCTCAGAGGCTAAATCGCTATCTTTGATAACTGTAGGCTTGGCAGACATAACAGATTTAACTTTTTTATTTAAAATGTTCCTGTCTTTTTTCAGGTTGCGGCGCAAGTCACCGTCGGTAAATATACCGATTATCCTATTTTTTTTATCGACAACAGTAGCCGCTCCGGCATGGGCGGAAGTAATTTTTAAAAGAACCTGGTCAACCAGCGTTTCGGCGTCAACTACCGGATTTTGTTTTTTCTTTCTCATGATATCTGCTACTTCAAGCAAGAGTTTTCTGCCTAAAGAACCTCTGGGGTGAAAAGATGCAAAATCCTTTTCTTTAAAACCTTTTATTTTTTGTAGAACTACCGAAATTGCGTCGCAAACAGCCAGCATTGCCGTAGTGGATGTAGTCGGCGCTAACCCCAAGCCGCAAGCTTCTTTGTCCACGGCAACATCTATTACAATATCTGAATATTGAGCCAGGTTTGAATTTATGTTGCCGGTTATAGCAATAATTTTGGATCCGATTTTTTTGACAAAAGGAACTAAATTTTGAATTTCATCGGTTTGGCCGCTATAAGATAAGATTATTACCACATCATTTTTTTTAATTCTTCCTAAGTCTCCGTGCACTGCTTCGGCTGCATGCAGCCAAAAGCTTGATGTTCCGGTCGAAGAAAGGGTTGCGGAAAATTTTTGGCCAATTATTCCGGTTTTTCCCATTCCGGAAATCACAAGCCTCCCTTTGCATTTCAGGCTTGCTTGAACCGCTTTGAAAAAATCGGTTCCCAGTTTTGTTTTCACGTTTTTAAGCCCCTGGATTTCGGTGGTTAATACGTTTTTGGCCCAATCAATAACTGTTTTTTTGCTCAGTTTTTTATTTTTTTTCTCCATCATTATCCTTTTTGGCCCGGTTTTATTTTATTGCTTTTCTTACGGCAATTATTTTTTGGATTAAGCTTTTTATTTCTTTTAGTTTAAAGGTAGTAAAGCGGTCTGACAAGGCATTTTCCGGATTTGGGTGGACCTCAAGGAAAAAGCCATCTACTCCCGCCGCCGCCGCCGCTAAGCTAAGGGGTTTGACAAATTGGCTGTCTCCCCCTGAAACTCCCGATTCAGCTGAAGGCCTTTGAAGTGAATGAGTGGCATCGAAGATAACCGGATAACCGAATTTTTGCATAATCAAAAATGAACGAAAATCAACAACTAAATTGTTGTAACCAAAACAAAAACCGCGTTCGGTGATAAAAATATTATTGTTGCCGGTTGATTTAACTTTTTCGGCTATGTATTTTGTGTTTCCGGGGGATACAAATTGGCCTTTTTTAATATTGATTGTTTTTTTTGTTTTCGCGGCTTCTACTATTAAGTCGGTTTGCCGGCAAAGGAAAGCCGGAATTTGGATAATATCTGCGACCTTGGCAACTTCTTTTACCTGGTGGCAGCAATGGATATCGGTTAAAACAGCAAGCCCGGTTTTTTTCTTGATTTTTTTTAAGATTTGCAAACCAAGCTTGATCCCCGGCCCGCGGTAAGAATTAAGGGAAGTCCGGTTTGCCTTGTCAAAGCTAGCCTTAAAGATAAGTTTAACCGGCAAGCCAGAAAGATTGTTTTTAAGATAAGTTGCAATTTTAAGGGTAGTTTTTTCATCTTCGATAACACAAGGCCCGGCGATAATAATTATTTTTTTTGTTTTTTTCATGCGTATCCTTTTTCCATTAACATTCCTTCGGCTTGATGTAAGTCTTCGGCGGTATCAATTCCAAAAGAATCAAAATGAGTTTCAATGACTTTTATTTTGTATCCGGCTTCAATCGCGCGGAGCTGCTCTAAATTTTCTGCTTTTTCTAATTTAGAAATCGGCAGATTTTTAAAGGTATAGAGAAAATCTTTGCTGTAGGCATAAATTCCCAAATGTTTATAATAAAGCTTTGAGCTGTTGTTATTTTTGCTGCGGTAGCAAGGTATTGGCAGACGGGAGAAATAAATAGCAAAATCTAACCGGTCGCAAAGCACTTTTACCGTATTGGGATTGTTGATTTCTTTTTGGTCCTCGATTTTTTTCTTAACGGTTGCCATAAAAAAATCCTTAGCGGTAAGCATTTCCTGCGCTAAGCTGTCGATTGTCGAAGGATGGATTAAAGGTTCGTCCGCCTGAATATTTATTACTACCTTTGTGTCGATGTCTCTTACCGCTTCGGCAATTCTGTCGGTTCCGGATGTATGCTGGCTGGAAGTGTTGACAACTTCTGCCCCTATCCTTTTTGCTTCTTCTTCAATCTTGGGATGATCGCAGGCTATGATTAGCTTATCAAGTAGATGCGCCCCCGAAGCGCTTTCCCAAGTCCAGTGGAGCACGGATTTTCCGCAAAGGTTTTCAAGAAGTTTAACCGGAAGCCGAGTCGATGCGTACCTGGCCGGTATTACTCCGATAACATTAATTTCTTTTTTCATTAATTATCTTTATCAGCTCCTTTTTGTTTATTGTTGCTGCCCCCAGTTGCCCTACTACATAACCTGCGGCTAGGTTAGCAATTTGGGCCGCTTCAGAATTAGTCGCTCCGCTGGCAAGAGCTAGTGTAAATAGGGAGATAACCGTATCGCCGGCGCCGGTTACATCATAAACTTCTAAAGCGGCTGTAGGAATATGTTTTATTTTTTTCTTTTCAAAAAGCATCATTCCATCTTCGCCTAAAGTTAGAAGTATTGATTTTGGTTCGATTTTTTTTAAAAGCTTTTTGCCAATATCTTTTATTTCACTTTTATTCCTGGCCTTCATTCCGGCAGCGGCTTGCGCTTCATCAAGGTTTGGAGTCAGGGCGGTAACACCCTGGTAATATTGAAAGTGGTCTTCTTTTGGGTCTACGGTAATAATTTTATTTTTTTTCTTACAAAGGCTGACCAATTCTTTGATTAATAAGGGGTTAATCACTCCTTTTCCGTAATCTTCGACGATAACCGCGTCAAATTTATCAAAATTATTTTTTAGTTTATTAATAATATTTTTTGTAATTTTTTCCGGGAAATTATCGCTAGATTCCCAATCAAGCCTAACTACTTGTTGATGGTGAGCGATAATTCTTGTTTTTAAGGTAGTCTTGCGTTTTTTGTCTTTAAAGATAAAATTGGTTGTAAGTTTTTTTTCACTCAGCAGCGAATGCAGCCGTTGTCCAAAACTGTCTGCGCCGATTAAACCGCAAAGAGTCGCTTGAGCGCCCAGCTCTATCAGGTTCATTCCCACATTTGCAGCTCCGCCGGCTCTAAAATCTTCTGATTTAGCCCAGACAACCGGAACGGGCGCTTCCGGAGAGATGCGGTTGACTTGGCCGAAAACATGACGGTCTAAAATAAGGTCCCCTACCACCAGAATTTTTTTGCCAGCAAATTTAGAAATTATTTTTTTAAGATTATCCTTTTTTATTCTCATTTTTCTAATATTTTTTTAATAGCTTTCCGGCGCAATATTTTTAAAAAAACATCAACAACCTTTGGGTCGAACTGCTTGCCTTTTTGTTTTTTGAGTTCTTCTTTGACGGTTTCCAATGAGCTGCCCTTTCTGTAAGGGCGGCCGAAATACATAGCATCGAAAGAATCGATTACAGACAGGATTCTGGCTCCTAAAGGAATTTGATCTTTTTTTAATCCGGAAGGGTAACCTTTGCCGTCATATCTTTCGTGGTGGTATAGAACTATGGGCATGACCGGTTTTAAGGATTCAAGGTCCTTGATAAGTTCGGTACCTTTTTTAGGATGTTTGGTGATTAGTTCGAATTCTTTTGCAGTTAATGGTTTTTGTTTTTTGAGAAGCTTTTTGGGGAGATTTATTTTGCCGGCATCATGAAGAAGCGCGGCAAATTCCAATGATTTTATTTCCGCCTTAGATAAAGACAACTCTTTTTCCATTGCTTTTAAAATACGAAGAATCTGTTTGGTGTGAAGCCGGGATGTGGGGACATGTTGGCTGAGAAAGGTTGATATAGATTTTATATAGCTTAAAATTAATTTTTGTTGTTCTTTATACAACGTAAAGATTTTAAGGGCTAAGCTTGCTTCTTCGCAAAGGGAATAAAACCATTTTTTTTCCCGCGCGCTGAATTTTTTAAGGTTTTTGCCTCTTTTTATATAGATTCCGCCTAAAGTTTTAACAAAGGTAAAGGGATAAATTAAGCGTTTATCCAATATTATTTCATTTTCCTGTTTAAGAATGTTTTTTTCGACTTTGGTTAATATTGAAATACCGCCTTTTTTGCTAATTTTTGTTTTATTTTTAAAGCTTATTTTAATGTATGTTGTTGAACTGATTGCCCGCAGCACCACAGTCACCTTGTCTGCTTTAAAAGCATTTTTATAGATTCGCGCTATTCCAATAGCGAAACTTTTTAGGTCGGTAAAAGTGGTAGCCAGCCTATAAATTGTATGGTAGGAAGAAAACATATTCGAACTAGGGTTCACTTGCTCTCCTTTTTAAATTTATTGTATAAGTCATTGAGGCTTTGTGAAATTATTTTAGTTTCAGAAAGAACCGGCATAAAGTTAGTATCGCCCCTCCAGCGCGGCACAAGATGAAGGTGCAGGTGGTCAGCTATCCCCGCGCCGGCAGTTTCGCCGATATTAAACCCGAGGTTGAATCCGTCCGGCTGGAGAATTTTTTTAACCATTTTTTTTATTTTAATCATAACATTATAGATATCAAGAACTTCCTCTTGTTTTAATTTTTCAAAATCCGCTGTGTGCCGGTAGGGAGCAATTAAAAGATGCCCGTTATTGTAAGGAAAACGGTTTAGGACCACAAAACTATGCAAGGAGCGTAAAATTATATGATTTTTTTTATCTTTTTTTTGTTTATGGATTTTACAAAAAAGGCAGCCGGGGCTCTTTTTTTGACTAACATATTTTATGCGCCAGGGGGCCCAAAGCTTATCCAATGTATTGAATCCTCCTTTTTAGCCGGTTATCCTCTATTTCTATGGTTCCATAACTTTTTTTAGAAGTTGTTATTGTATCACCAATTGAGCCAGGATTAAAATATATTTTATCTTTTAGTTGGTGGTTGACCGGTTGATGAGAGTGGCCAAATATAAAAATATCTATTTTGTCAAAATCTTTCTGAAATTGATTGGTGACATATTGTTCTATCTTGCTGGAGGTGCCTCTGCCATGGATAAGAGCGAAAGTAAATCCGGCTAATTTAACTATTACCTTTTTAGGCAATTTATTTGCAATTTGTTCATCATCCATGTTGCCGGCTACTGCATAGGTTTTAATTTTTTCAATCAGCATATTATATACCGGATAAATAGTAAAATCACCGGCATGGAAGCAGTAATCGCTTTTGGTTATTTCTTCCTCCAGCATTTCAAAAATTGTT
Source organism: Candidatus Omnitrophota bacterium (assembly GCA_021735405.1). Classification (GTDB taxonomy): domain Bacteria; phylum Omnitrophota; class Gorgyraeia; order Duberdicusellales; family 4484-171; genus PXAH01. The sequence continues at coordinate 19,498 of JAIPHC010000016.1, forward strand.
TCTCCGGGATTAGTTATATGTGTGTCTGAAAGTACTAGTATTCGCATAGTTTAGGAGCTGGTATTTATTAAAGATATTGTAAAAAATTCGGTTTATTATAAATATCCAATAAATAATTTACTTTATTCCGGTCCCAAAGAGTGACTTTTTTGTTCTTGGCCAGCAAATTAGCGGTATCGGTTAAGCGGTCTAAAGAAATAAATATTTTTTGCACGTTTTTTCCCTTAATATTGCTGCCTTTTTTAATAAATTCCAAAAGATCGTTGTCGTCGGCAATTCTTTCTTTTATTCCCGCAAAAACGATTTTTTTCCCTTCTCCTATTAAGAGATGAAATCCGCTTTCCGGATAAGAAATCGTCTTTACATTATCCAATTTGGGCAAGATCAGCTTGTCTTTATCAATCGATAGGGCATCGTCTTCAAAGGTCTTAAAAAGTTCAAGTATTTTTTCCAACCTGTTTTTTACGAATTCTTCCTTAAAAACATTGATTTCTTCCTGCATCTCTTTTTGCCAAAGATTTTTCCTTTTTTCCGGGTCAAATACGGGAAAAATAGAATAAAACTTAAAAAAATGAGCCAGCCAAAAAGAAAAAAGCCTGTCTTTTATTTTATAGATATTACCGTGTTTATTTAAATAATTAAGAGCTGTTAATTTGTTTAGTTTATGGTTTATGTCGCGGCTGGATGCGCCGGAGAGTTCTCTTAAGCTTTCTTTGCGCATATAACCTTTGGCTAATAATAAGAGAAGCTTGACTGTAGAAAGAGGCTCTTTGAAGTGATATTTAACCTTATCTATTCGATTGTTAAACTTTTGAAAAAAATATGTTTCTTTTTTAAAAAGTAAATTTTCCAATATTTTTACTATGGCATTTTCTTCGACTTCGTTATAAAATTTTTTTATACTTTTTTGAAATAATTGATAATAACATTTGTTGTTGCCGATAATATTAATAAAAAATGAAATAAAATCCGGAGAAGGAGAGACTGAATGCAGTTTGCTTTCAAGCCAGAGAAAATTGGAGAAAAAATTATTTTTATTAAGATATACTTTTTCAAAATTGCCAAAGAGAAGGTTTAATTCATTGCCCAGTATTTTATTTGCGGTGTTTGGGCAGGGGGAACTGATTATTAACATGCATTTTCTCTGCGATATTGCAAAATTGGCAAGTTGCTGGTAGAAATTGTTGAAAAGTTTATTAACTTGCGGGAAGTTTTCAATTATAAAAACACAGCTCTGGGCGCTTTCTTTGATAAATTGGTTTATCAAGTCTAATATTTCTGGAAAATCGATATTTTTTTGTAATAAGGCTTTGATTAATCCGGTAGTTTCCGGCAAAAGGCCGGAACAAATTGTTATTAACTGGTCTAGATTGGTAGTTGTGGAGCTGTATTCGGAAAGCAAAGAAAAAGAAACTGATTTAAGCAGGTTAAATTTATCTAAGTAAGCGGGGTTGAGGTAGATATGGGTTAGTTGGTTGACCTTTTTTTCGGACAGGTAGTTGTCGAGTAAATCCGATATTTCATTTTCGTCATCAGCAAGTATAGCTATATTTTGGCGATAACCTTGCCTAAAAGAATCGATTCTTTTAACAAGAGTAGTTAAGCTAGAATTTTCTTTAAAGGGCATCATTTAATCAAGAAATTTAATAAAAGACTCAATGACAATTTAATTAAGAATGATTTTTATAACCACCATTCCTAAAGCTTATATTTTATTATTATAGCAATGAAATATATGATATCTTAAATTAAAATAAAATCAATAATTAATTAGATTACTTCGGCTACATAATTTTCCTGCGCCTTTGGCTGGGAAAATTATAAGTCTCAGTAAGCGGGCGAGCGGTAAAATCTCTTGGCCGCAAGGACAAGCCTACTGCTTATACCTGTGTTAGATTTACCCGCATACTTACTATAAAAATTAAAAGATCCTTCGTCGCTAACACTCCTCAGGATTACTTCGGCTACATAATTTTCCTGCGCCCTTGGCTGGGAAAATTATAAGTCTCAGTAAGCGGGCGAGCGGAATCGAACCGCCGTTACTAGCTTGGGAAGCTAGTGTTCTACCATTGAACCACGCCCGCTGAAAATGCAATTATTTAGCGAATACCTTTATTTTCAGCGGCACTGAGC
>JAIPHC010000017.1 GCA_021735405.1 Candidatus Omnitrophota bacterium
CCTTCCGGTTACATAGTTTGGAAATATCAAGGGCAAGATTCGCTCGAGAACCGGAAGGTAGATATCCTGGTGGTTGAATCCGACACAAAGATTCTTAAACTTCTTGATTTAGTTAGTTTTGAAAAAATTTATCTAGATGATCAGACTCATCTTCCGGTGAGGGTAGAAAGGAAGATAAAATTATTTGGAAGCAAGGAGACAATTGAAGAGGAGTATAATCAAGACGAGGGAGAGGTGGTTTTAACCAGAAAAAAGAAAGGTGAAGTAATTAAAAAAGAAGTTTACAAGCAAGACACTCCGATTCATAATATATTAGATCTTTTATATTTTTTCCCAAAAGGAGTCAGGTTGGAGGAGAAAAAGGGAAAATGGATGACTTTTAACCTTCCTAATCAAAAGGTTCAGATAAAATTTCATAGCAAGAGAAAAGTGTCGGTTGCCGGGAAGAAAAGAGAAGCTTACTTTTTAGTCGGTAAAGGAGCCAGGAGGTTTAATCTTTGGCTTTCGCTGGATGAAAAAATTCCTCTAAGGCTTGATTTTATTTCGTGGATAGGCAAGGTCATAATTAGAAGAGAAAATTTAAAAGATAGTTGATTTAGCAAAAATATTTTTAAACTTATGGGAAAAATAGATAAAACTGCAATTGTCGATAAAAACGCCTGCATTGAAGCAGGCGTTTCAATCGGCCCTTATGCTGTGGTAGAAAAAGATGTGCATTTAGCTAAAGGGGTATCGATTGGGCCTCATGCTCATATTAAAGGGAAAACTTATCTGGGAGAATTTACTTCTGTGGGTACGGGGGCGGTTCTGGGAGAGGTTCCTCAGATGCTGGGGATGCGCCAAACAGAAGGAAAGCTTTATATCGGTAAAAAAAATATTATCCGCGAATATGTTACGGTGCATACAGCGACTAAAGCAAATTGTTCCACTACTATCGGGAATAATAATTTTTTAATGGGGTTTTCTCATGTTGCTCATGATTGTAAATTAGCAGATAACAGCGTGGTTTGTAACGGAAGCTTGTTGGCCGGCTGTGTAGAGGTGGGAGAAGGGGCCTTTATCTCCGGTTGTGTGGTTGTCCATCAATTTGTAAGAATTGGGAAGCTGGCTATGATCGGGGGGTTAAGCCGGGTTAACCAGGATGTTGCTCCTTTTATGATGGTGGTAGGAGATTCCCGGGTTTGGGGTATAAATTTAGTGGGTTTAAGACGGGCTTCCTTTCCCAGGGATGAGATAAAAAAAATTAAAAAAGCCTACAAACTGCTTTATAGAAAAGGCTTGCCCCTTAAAAAAGCTTTGTCCCAGCTGGAATCTATTGATTCAGAAAATGTAAAAGAGATATCTCTTTTTATTCTTTCTTCGAAAAGAGGAATATCAGGGGCTAAAAAAAGCAGCTTATGGGATAAACTTTTTTTAGATTATCCTTATTTTGTCCGCTCAAAGATACTTACCTACGACCGTTTCCTGAAAATAAGAAAAAACGCATAACCGCAGACGATGCATAACCGCAGACGATGGTTTCTCTGGAGCTAATCCTTATGCAACAAAACAGGTTCAAACGGAAATGTTGCATAAGGGCTGTGGCTTTTTTAGAAAATTCTTGCAAGGTCAACCTATTTGTAATAAACTCTTTCTAAAGAGAAAGGGAAAAGTGGAAGGGAGTAATGGGGCAAGATGAAAGCAGGAAATAACCAAGACACAAGATATAATAACCAATAAAGATATTATTTTTTTGATTATTGGTTATTGGTGATTGGTTATTTCGAGCTATTAAAACATTATACGAGATTAAGAGATGAAACATATAATAATAGTTCCCGATGGAGCCGCAGATAAGCCGATAGAGGAGTTGGGAGGTAAAACTCCGCTTGAAGCTGCTGAAACTCCAAATATCGATTCATTAGCTAAAAAAGGGATATTAGGCAGGGTAAAAACTGTGCCTAAGGGTTTTATCCCGGCTTCAGATATAGCGAACCTTTCTTTATTAGGTTATGACCCGGAAAAACATTATTCGGGAAGAGGGCCGCTGGAGGCGGCAAATATTGGAGTTGAATTAGGCGAAAACGATTTAGCTTTTCGCTGTAATTTTGTTACTAATGCCGACGGGAAGTTATTTGATTATAGCGCCGGCCATATCCGGGATAAAGAAGCAAAGATTTTAATCGATTATCTTAATAAAGAGATAAAGACAGATGAGTTAGAGTTATTTTTCGGAACAAGTTACAGAAATTTGGCTCTTTTTAAAAATAGCAAAAATTTAAAACTTGATAAAACAAAGTGTTTTGCTCCCCATGATATAATCGGCAAAAAAATCAGCAAGCATCTTCCCGGCGGCAAAAACAGCAATATTTTAAGGGAGGTGATGGAAGCTTCGTCCGCAATATTGCCTGAACATGAGATAAATAAAGTGAGGATAGATTTAGGCGAGAATCCGGCTAACATGGTTTGGCTTTGGAGTGGAGGCCCAAAAGCGAATATGCCTTTATTTAAAGATTTATTCGGCTTAGACGGAGCGGTAATCTCTGCGGTTGATTTGATTAAAGGAATAGGAAAAATAGTTGGGTTAGATGTTTTAGAAGTAGAAGGCGCAAATGGTTATTACGATACAAATTATGCCGGCAAAGCCCAAGCCGCTATCGATGCGCTTAAAAATTTAGATTTTGTATTCGTTCATATCGAAGCTACCGATGAAGCCGGCCATAATCAGGACCTGCGCATGAAAATTGCTTGCCTTGAACGGATAGATAAACTGGTTGTAGGTAAAATTATCAAAGCCTTAGAAGGCCAGGAGTATAAAATATTGATTACGCCGGATCACCCTACTCCTTTAGCTTCGCGAACCCATACCAGCGAACCGGTTCCTTTTTTGGTTTCCGGGAGCCATTTCAGCCAAGGTGATTTTTCCTCTTATTCGGAAAAGTCTGCCCAGGAAAGCTCACTTTATTTTGATAAAGGAACAGAGCTAATTAGGTATTTCTTATCAAATTCATAATTTATGAGCGCTCTTATTTTCTTTTTGGTTTTGTTGATTTTACTAGGAGGCTATTTCATCTATGGCCGGCTGGTAAGCAACGTTTTAGGAGTCGATTACCAGCGGAAAACCCCCGCTTTTGCCAAAAAAGACGGCCTTGATTATATACCGGCAAAAAATTGGCTGGTTCTTTTTGGGCACCATTTTGCTTCAATCGCCGGAGCCGGGCCGATAGTCGGGCCTGTTTTTGCTTATATTTATTGGGGCTGGATTGGAGTATTAATCTGGATTGTTTTTGGTTCGATATTTTTGGGCGCAGTCCATGATTTTGTTTCTTTGTTTATATCAGTGCGCGAAGATGGTTTGAGTATCGGACGGATTTCTCAAAAGTATATTTCCCGGCCGGCCGGCATTGTTTTTCTTATCTTTTTATGGTGCGCTTTGATTTTGGTAATTGCCGTTTTCGCTAATGCTTCGGCCAAAAGTTTTGTAAACGAGCCGGAGGTGGTTTTACCGTCTTTAGGTATTATCCCGATTGCAATGTTAATCGGTTTTTTTATCTATCGGCTTAAGAAAAGCATTATTTTATCGACTTTTTTCGGGTTAGCCTGCTTATCAGGCTTGATTTACCTGGGAGCTGAGGCAGCGATAATTTTGCCGTTTGCGAATCCTTATCTGGCTTGGGTGTTTGTTCTTTTTATCTATGCTTTTTTTGCTTCGATTATACCGGTAGATATTTTATTGCAGCCCCGGGATTATATTTCCAGTTTTCTTCTTTTGTTTGGCCTGGCTATTTCTTTTCTGGGGATTTTTGCGAAACCTTTGCCGGTAGGGTCAGCTCAGTTTTTTAAATTTAACTCTGAAATCGGGCCGATGTTTCCTTTGATGTTTATAACTGTAGCCTGCGGGGCGATATCCGGTTTTCATTCCTTGGTAGCAAGCGGCACCAGTTCAAAACAACTGCCGAATGAAGCCGATGCAAAAAAAATAGGTTATGGAGCAATGATTACCGAAGCTGTTTTATCGGCTGTTGCGTTGTTTTGTGTGGCTTTTGGTTTAAAAAATATGCCTGTTACCAGGAATCCGATTGAAATTTTCGCCCAAGGTTTTGGCCAGATCGTCTTTTTTCTCGGTGATTATGCAAAGTTTATAGCTTTGGTTATTCTTAATGCGTTTATTTTAACTACTTTAGATACGGCAACACGAATTACTCGTTTTTTGTCTCAGGAACTTTTCAATATAGATAACAAATATTTTGCCACATTGTTGGTGGTTACTGCCGCCGGGGCTTTTTGTTTAAGCGGAACCTTTGAAACTCTTTGGCCGATGTTTGGGGTTTCCAATCAGCTGGTAGCCGGATTAGCTTTAGTCGTGGCAACCGCTTATTTAATTGATAAGAAAAAAAATTATAAAATAACTTTATTTCCCGCTCTAATTATGTTTATAATAACTATTACCGCTTTAGTTATTATGCTGAGGGATTTTTTTCGGGCGGGAAATTACCTAAATTTAGTTTTAACTATTGTTTTGATGTTTTTGGGGATATTCATTCTGGTTGAATTCGTAAGGACCAGTTTAATGAAAAAGAAGATAAGAGCAAACAAAAATATTTAGGAAAGTAAAAATGGCTTCAAAAAAAGCAAATAAAGATTTAGTTGTTCAAAAATACGGCGGCAGCTCGGTGGCCGACCAGGCTAGTATCGAAAAAGTAGCAGAAAGGGTTATATCTTCTGCCCGGTCGGGCAAAAAAGTTGTGGTTGTGGTTTCTGCCATGGGCAAGAGCACAGATGAATTAATTAAACTGGCTAAAAAAATAAATCCCGAACCTTCGGAAAGGGAGATGGATATGCTGGTGTCTACGGGAGAACAAGTTAGTTCTTCTCTTTTAGCTATGGCGATTCATAAAAGAGGTTTTGACGCGCTTTCTTTTACCGGGCCCCAGGTTGGGATTATTACCGACACCTCTCATACTCAGGCTAAAATTTTAAAAATCGAGGCCGATAGGATTAAAAAACAACTGGAGAAAGGCAAAATTATTATTATAGCCGGTTTCCAAGGAGTAAGCACCGCTTTAGAAATTACTACTTTAGGCAGAGGAGGGTCGGATTTGAGCGCGGTTGCTTTAGCGGTTTCTTTAAACGCGCAGTTCTGTGAGATATATACAGATGTTGAGGGGATTTATACTACCGACCCAAGAAAAATCAAATCCGCCAGGAAGCTGTCCTTTATTACTTTTGATGAGATGCTGGAGTTAGCCTCATCAGGAGCTCAGGTGATGCATACCAGAGCTATTGAGGTTGCAAAAAAATTCAATCTAAAGCTGCATGTAAGAAGTAGTTTTTCTAAAAAGGAGGGGACTATAATTATGGAGAAACCACCGCTTATTGAAGAAGTTATTGTCAGAGGGGTAACCTTGGCAGAAGATGAAGCAAAGATTACTCTTTGTGATGTTCCGGATAGGCCCGGGATTGCGGCTTTTGTTTTTGACAAGCTGGCGCAAACCGGTATAAATATCGATATGATTGTCCAGAATGTCAGCCGCAAAAAAATGACCGATATTTCTTTTACCGTTGATGCGGATAAATTGAAAAAAACCATCAGCCAAACTAAGAAAATTTCAGAGAAGATAGGAGCCGGCAGGGTTATCAGCAATAAAAATATTGCTAAAATTTCTGTAGTCGGGATAGGAATGAGAAGCCATTCCGGAGTTGCGGCCAGATGTTTTTCGGTTTTGGCTAAAAATAAAATAAATATCGATATGATTTCTACTTCAGAAATAAGTATTTCTTGTTTGGTTAAAAAAGAATCCGGTAAAAAAGCTTTAAGGATACTCCATAAAGAATTTAAGTTGGATAAGAAAAAAAAGAGAGGGAAAAGATGAAAAAAATATCTATTTATGATACTACTTTACGGGATGGTTCTCAAACCGAAGGGATATCTTTGTCTTTAGAAGATAAAATCGCAATCGCTAAAAGATTGGATAATTTCGGAGTAGATTTTATCGAAGGCGGCTGGCCTTATTCGAATCCGAAAGATACGGATTTATTCGCATATTTTTCCAAGCATAAATTAAAAAAATCTAAAATAGTCCCTTTTGGTTCTACCGCTCATCCGGCAAAACCCCCCAGCAAGGATAAAAACCTTATCAGTTTAATTAAAGCCGATACAGAGTATGTGACTATTTTTGGAAAAACCTGGGATCTTCATGTAAAAGAAGTATTAAGAATCAGCCTTTCTCAAAATATTAACTTAATTAGTAAAAGTATCGAATTTTTAAAAAAGAAGAAAAAGAAGGTTTTTTATGATGCTGAGCATTTTTTTGACGGCTATAAAAATAATCCTGAATATGCGCTTAGGACCGTCAAGGCCGCATATGAAGCGGGGGCGGATTTGATCATTTTTTGTGATACCAATGGAGGATCTTTGCCTTGGGAGGTTGAGGCTGTCAGCGGGGAAGTAAAAAATAAACTGGGCTTAAAAAAATACGGTATCCACTGCCATAATGATTTGGGAATGGCCGCGGCTAATTCTCTCATCGGAGTCAAACAAGGCTGCAGCCAAATTCAGGGTACGGTTAATGGTTACGGTGAAAGATGCGGTAACGCTAATCTACTTACAATCATACCGATTTTAGAGAAAAAAATGGGAGAAAAACTCCGTTGTTCAAATAAACTTAGCCAGCTTACTCATCTTTCTTATTATGTTAGCGAAATTTGTAATATGGTTCACAGGGATAATTATCCTTTTGTGGGAAGAAGCGCTTTTGCTCATAAAGGAGGCATCCATATCGATGCGGTGATTAAGAATCCTTTGGCTTATGAGCAGATAAAACCGGAATTAATAGGCAATAAGCGCAGGTTTGTTGTCTCAGAATTAGCCGGAAAGTCTACCTTGGTGACCAAGGCTAAGGAATTAGAGTTTGATTTAGACAAAAAATCAAAGAAGGCAAAAGATATTCACAAATTAGTTCAGCGCCTCGAAAAGGAAGGGTATCAATTTGAAGCAGCAGAAGGGTCTTTTAAGCTCTTATTGCAAAAGGAACTTAAAAGAGTAAAGAAATTTTTCACGCTTTTGGGCTTTAAGGTAATTATCGAAAAGCGAGAAGACAATCAATTAATTTCCGAAGCTACGATAAAATTAAAGATTGGTAAGGATTTAGAACATACTGCCGCCGAAGGGGACGGTCCGGTAAACGCTTTGGATAAAGCTTTAAGAAAAGCGTTGGTTGGCGCTTATCCGCAGCTTTTAGAAATGCATCTTACCGATTTCAAGGTAAGGGTTTTAGACGCAAAAAGAGGCACTGCGGCAAAAGTAAGGGTGCTTATTCAATCCCAGGACAGCCAGGAAAAATGGACAACTATCGGAGTATCCGAAAACATAATCGAAGCTTCCTGGCAGGCTTTAGTAGATTCAGTTGAATACAAGCTTTTAAAATCACGAAAATAATTATAAAATCATTGATTTAATTATTGTCATATCGAGAGTCAATGATATAATCTTTAGGATATAGAACAGGGAGAAAGGATAGATTTATGGGTAAAAAGTTAAAAGGGTCACAAATTATAATCGAGAGTTTAAAAAAAGAAGGGGTTGAAGTAATTTTCGGCTATCCCGGCGGCTCAGTCATACCCTTTTTTGACAGTCTTTACGGGGATAAAGCAATAAAATTTTATCTTCCCCGCCATGAACAGGGCGCGGTCCATATGGCTGATGGTTATGCCCGCTCAACGGGAAAAGTAGGAGTTTGCGTTGCAACTTCCGGGCCAGGGGCAACTAATCTTACAACTGGTATTGCTACTGCATATATGGACTCGATTCCTTTAGTTGCCATAACCGGACAAGTTAAAACTTCTTTAATTGGAAATGATGCTTTTCAAGAAGCTGATGTAATCGGTGTTACTCGTTCAATTTCAAAACACAATTACTTAGTAAAAGATATCAAAGATTTAGCTCAAACTATAAAAGAAGCGTTTTACCTGGCTTCAACCGGAAGGCCGGGGCCGGTTGTGATAGACCTTCCTGTGGATGTCCAGATGCAGGAGGCAGAATTTGAATATCCGGAAAAGGTAAATTTAAGAAGTTATAAACCAACTTTATTTGGCCATCCGGGTCAAATTAAAAAGGCTTTAAAATTTATTTATAAAGCAAAAAAACCAGTTGTGATTGCCGGTGGCGGGATAATTACTTCTCGGGCCAACAAAGAAGCTACTGAATTTGCTAAAAAAATTAATGCGCCGGTTACAGCTACTCTTATGGGTTTAGGCGGTTTTCCTGCCCGGGATCAGTTATATTTGGGGATGCCGGGGATGCACGGAACTGTTTACGCAAACATGGCGATTACCGAAGCCGATCTTTTAATTTCGATAGGCTGCCGCTTTGATGACAGGATTACCGGTAAAGTTAAGGGGTTTGCTCCGGAGGCAAAAATTATCCATATTGATATAGACCCTACTTCGATTAGTAAAAATATAAAAGTTGATGTGCCGATTGTAGGCGATGCTAAGAATGTGTTAGGTCAGTTAACCCAGGAAATAGATAAAAAAAATCTACCGCAAATTTCTTCCTGGCACAAAAAAATAAAGGCTTGGAAGAGCAAGTATCCTTTAACTTATAATAAAGGCAAAAAAGACAGAATTATGCCTCAGTATATAATTGAAGAAATTTGCCGGCAAACCAAAGGTAAAGCAATAATTGCTACAGAAGTTGGGCAAAATCAGATGTGGGCCGCTCAATTTTATAAATTTAACCAACCGCATCATTTTCTTTCAAGCGGGGGGCTGGGAACTATGGGATACGGCTTTCCGGCTGCGATTGGCGCAAAGGTCGCCAACCCTAAAAAAGAAGTTGTGGTTATAGCCGGGGACGGTTCTTTTCAGATGAATATTCAGGAACTGGCTACTTTAACTACCTATGGCATAGCGGTTAAAGTTATTATTTTAAATAATAATTGTTTAGGAATGGTGCGGCAATGGCAGGAGATTTTTTATCAACGCCGGTATTCTGCGACTCCTTTAAAGAATCCTGATTTTGTTAAAGTAGCTCAAGGCTATGGGGTCAAAGGGCTAAGAGTTAAAAAGAAGTCGTCAGTTAAGAAAGCTATAAAGGAAATCCTTGAATCCAAAGAATCGGTTGTAGCTGATTTTTGGATTGAGGAAGAAGAAAATGTATTTCCCATGGTTCCAGCTGGTGAAGCTATTAACCGAATGATCGGAGGCATGGCTTAAATGCGGCATACAATACAGGCATTAGTTGAAAATAAGTTTGGCGTTTTAGCCAGGGTTGCTTCTTTATTTAGCGCCCGCGGCTACAATATTTCGTCTTTAGCGGTAGGCGAGACTCAGGATCCTGCTATATCTTGCATGACTATTTTAGTCAATGCCGAAGATGAAAGGATTTTAGAGCAGATAAAAAAACAGCTTTATAAGTTAATCGATGTAATAAAAGTTATCGATTTTACCCGGCGTGAATATATAGATAGGGAGTTGATGCTTATAAAAGTGATAAAAGATAATAATAAAAAAGATTTAAAGAAGCTGGAAGCGAATAAATCGGTAAGAACTATCGAAGAAAGAAAAAATTATAAAATTATCGAAATTTGCGCTGACCAAGAAGAAATAGAAGGCATTTTTAAGATTTTAAACAAATTCGAGATTAAAGAGTTAGTAAGAACCGGAAAAATTGCAATGGCTAAATAAGAAAATAGACGGTAGAGGTTAGAAAATCGAAGAGGAGGAAAATTTATGGCAAAAGTATATTATGAAAAAGATTTAAAAACTAATTCATTAACAAAAAAGAGAGTTGCGGTTATTGGTTATGGAGCTCAGGGGAGAGCCCAAGCTTTAAATTTAAGGGATTCGAAGGTTAAAGTGGTAGTAGCCGAGCTCAAAGGCACCGATAATTATAAACAAGCTAAAAAAGACGGCTTTGACCCGCTGGATGCAGCTGAAGCCGCAAAAAAGGCAGATATTATCCATATCCTTACTCCGGATACGGTACAAGCAAAAGTTTATAAAGAGCAAATTGAACCTAACCTGAAAAAAGGCAACGCTTTAGGTTTTTCCCACGGCTTTAATATTCATTTTCATCAAATAGTTCCGCCTGCGGGAATAGACGTATATATGGTAGCGCCAAAGGGGCCGGGGACATTGGTAAGAGAAATGTATGAGGCAAACCAGGGCGTGCCTTGTTTGGTTGCGGTTTATCAAGACGCTACTAAAGGGGCTAAAAAAATAGCTCTTTCTTATGCTAAGGCTATTGGTGGAATGAAGGCCGGTGTTTTAGAGACTACCTTTTGCGAAGAAACGGAAACCGATTTATTCGGAGAGCAGGTTGTTTTATGCGGAGGGGTTACTAAGTTAATCCAAAAAGGTTTTGAAACTTTAGTTGAAGCGGGGTACCAGCCGGAAATTGCTTATTTTGAATGTTTGCATGAACTAAAGTTAATTACCGATTTAGTTTATAAGCAAGGTATCGGCGGAATGAGAAAAGTTGTTTCCGATACTGCCGAATACGGCGATCTTACCCGCGGCCGCCGGGTTATCAATGATAAAGTAAAGGATGAGATGAAAAAAATATTGGGCGAGATTCAGTCAGGAGAATTTTCCCGGGAATGGATTTTGGAAAACCAAGCTAAACGGCCGGTTTATAAAGCTTTAAAGAAAAAAGAGGAAGAGCATTTAATAGAAAAAATAGGGAAAAAGTTACGGAAAATGATGCCTTGGATTAAATAGTCCAAAGTCCATAGTCCTAAGTCCTAGGTCAATAAGAAGATAAAATGCCTAAAAAAAAAGAAAAGATATTTATATTTGATACGACTCTGCGGGACGGAGAACAGGCTCCGGGCGCGTCCTTGACTTCTATCCAAAAACTGGAGATCGCTTATCAGCTGGAAAGGCTGGGAGTAGATGTAATCGAAGCCGGTTTTCCGGTTGCCAGCCCCGATGATTTTAAGGCGGTAAGCAGTGTGTCGGCTCAGATAAAAAAAAGCTCTGTTTGCGGATTGGCCAGATGCACAAAGAAGGATATAGAAGCAGCCGCAAAAGCATTAAAGAAAGCTAAAAAACCCCGGATTCATATTTTTCTTGCCACTTCCGGAATTCATTTAAAATATAAGTTTAAAAAAGCAGAAGAAGAAATACTGGCATTAACTAAAAAGTATACTAAACTTGCCCGGAAATCCTGTGATGATGTTGAGTTTTCGCCGGAAGACGCAACCCGCAGTTCAAAAGATTTTCTTTATCGGGTTATCGAAGCTGCTATTAATTGCGGCGCTAAAACTATTAACATTCCTGATACAGTAGGCTATAGTTATCCTCAAGAAATAACCTCTTTAATCTCGGATATAAAAAATAATGTTCCCAATATTAATAAAGCTATAATTTCTATCCATTGCCATGATGACCTGGGGATGGCTACAGCCAATTCTCTAGCAGCGCTTTCAGCCGGAGCAAAACAAGCGCATTGTACTATAAACGGAATTGGCGAACGGGCCGGAAACGCGTCTTTGGAAGAAGTGGTGATGGCAATAAAAACAAGAAAAGATGTATTCTCCGGGTTTAAGTTAGGTATTAACTCTAAAGAGATATCGAGAAGTTCACGTCTGGTAAGCAATCTTACCGGTTTTACCATAGCTCCCAATAAATCAATTGTGGGCCGAAACGCCTTCGCTCATGAAGCCGGGATTCATCAGGACGCGGTTTTAAAAAAGAGAAGCACCTATGAAATAATGGACCCTAAAGATGTAGGGCTGGATAAGAGCCAGCTTATTTTAGGAAAACATTCCGGGCGCCATGCTTTGGCCAAAAGGCTTAAAAAATTGGGTTTTAGGTTTGATAAAAAGAAAAACGATTTACTCTTTAAAAAATTTAAAAATTTGGCCGATAAAAAGAAAGAAATTTTTGATGATGATCTAATCGCTTTAGCAGAAGAAGAAACCAAACCAAAGAAGCAGGCTTATAAGCTGGTTTCTGTGGGATTTAGCACCGGTACAGATATTTCTCCTCAGGCTTCGATAAAAATTAAACATAAAAGAAAGGTTTTAGAGGCAAAAGCTTACGGGGATGGGCCGGTCGATTCCTGCTATAAAGCTATTGATAAAATTACCGGCCTTAAAATAAAACTTCTTAATTATAAGCTTGATGCAATAACCCGGGGCAAAGACGCCCAAGGCAGGGCCAAGGTGGAGGCAGAGATTAAAGGAAAGCTGATAGTCGGCCGGGGCGCGAGTACAGATATTCTGGAGGCTTCGGTAAAAGCTTACCTTGATGCGGTGAACCGGATTGTATGAGATATATAGGCAGTATAATTTTTTTAGCTTTTATCGGACTGCTTGTTTTTGGAGCCATTGAATTTAAGGAATCTTCTTCTTATTATAGGTATAGAGCAAAAGCAGAGAATTTTATCCAATACATAAAAGAGTGGTTTAAGGTCAAAAAACATAATGTTAAGTTAACCTATGACATTCCTTTACCGGCGGGCGCGGGTTCTGTTAAGAACCAAGATACTGCTTCTATAAGGAAGCCGCCTTTATCTCTGATGCTTGTTAGGACGAAATTGGAGAATTTTTTCCCGGATAGTTTTGTAAAAGAACTCGATCAGCAGGATTGGGACTATATCTTCAGTTTAATTTATGAGCCTGTTTCTGAAAAACAAGGCGATTTTGAAGTTAAGAGATACTTGAGCCAAGAGGAGATAGAGCAAGAGTTGATTTATCAGTATCGGTTTCCCTTTGCCCGCTTCCAGAGGCAGCATTGGGACTATTTTTGGAATGTAGTATCAAGAAATGGATAGTAAAGATATAGTAAAATTCGGTTTGATTGGTTATCCAATAAAACATTCTCTTTCGCCAAAGATGCATAATGCGGCTTTTAGGAAATTCAATTTACCCTACCGTTACTGCCTTTATCCGCTGAAAACCGATGATTTTAATAATTTTAACGGTTTTTTGGATAAAGAAAATATCAAAGGCTTAAATGTTACAATCCCCTACAAAGAAGAAATATTAGCTTATTTAGATAGTAAATCAGATAGCGTAGCTGCTATCGGCGCGGCCAATACCATTGTAAAAAAAGATGAAAAAATAAGAGGGTTCAATACTGATTTTTTAGGTTTTTCAAAACATCTTAACGAGATAGCCGACCCTTGCAGGCTTAGAGTTGCTTTGTTGGGAGCCGGCGGCGCGGCGAAAGCCGTAGTTTATTCTTTAATTAAAGATAAGGCCGGAATTATTTCTTTATTCGATATCGATGTTGAGAAAGGAAAAGATCTGGTTCGCAAGTCTAAGAAATGGATAGAGGATTGTAAAAGCGATGCGGCGGTCAATCAAGTTGAGAGTGTAGAAGAACTGGATATTCTTAATAAAGATTTACTGATAAATGCTACGCCGGTTGGATTAAAAGAAAGCGATCCTTTATTAGTTGAGAAAAAATTTCTGCATAAAAATTTAATCGTATACGACCTTATCTATAATCCCGCCAGGACTAAACTTTTAGCCGCGGCGGAGGAAAAAGGGCTAAGGTTTTCTAATGGTTTAGGTATGCTTATTTATCAGGGGGCCGAGTCTTTTCTCCATTTTAGCGAAGCTAATCTTGAGATAAGCAAGGTTGCGGCTGTAATGGAAGAGGCTTTAACCAACAGAGGTGCTGAATGCTGAATTTGGCAGTTGTATTTATTTTTGGATTATGTGTCGGCAGTTTTTTAAATGTATGTATCGTGAGGCTGCCTGAAAATAAGTCGATAATAAAACCACCTTCTTTTTGCCCCCATTGCAAAAAAACCATCAATTGGTATGATAATATTCCGGTTTTGAGTTATCTATTTTTAGCAGGAAAATGCCGGTTCTGCAAAAAAAGAATATCGGTTTTTTATCCGGTTGTAGAATTAATTACCGCTTTTATTATTTTATTTCTTTATAATCAATTTGGGATTAGTTTAGATTTATTTAGATATGGCATATTATTTATCTTATTGATAGTCGTTTCTTTTATCGATATAAAATATCATGCTATACCCGCTTACTTATGTATTTTGGGAATTTCTCTAGCTGTATTTTTTTCATTAATTTCTACGATAGCAGTAATTAAGCAGGGCGGAGTGAATTTAGGCTCACTGCCTGTAGTCATTACTGTTAAAAATTTAATTTTTGGCTTGGGTTTCGCTTATCTTTTTAAACTTTTTGGCGATTTTTTCATGGGTATTTACCTGGGCTTTCGGCAGAAAGATTCTATTGAAGGAGAAACTGAATCGCTGGGGTTAGGAGATGTGGATTTTATGGGAATGATTGGCGCTTTTTTAGGGGTAAAAGCGGTGATATTGGTTTTTTTTCTGGCGCCTTTTGTCGCTTTGGCTTATACTGTTTTTGCTCTTATTTTTAAAAAATCCCATCTGATTCCTTATTTGCCTTATTTGTCGATTGCGACTTTTATTGTCTTTGTTTGGGGTAATAATATTTGGAACTTTATCTTATAAAGCAAAAGGAGAAAAAATGAGATTTATAACCGCGGGTGAGTCCCATGGCAAAGCTTTAACGGTTATCTTGGAAGGTTTTCCCAAGGGAGTAAAAATTGTTGATTCGGCTATTAATTCCGAGTTAGAAAAAAGAATGTCGGGCCCGGGAAGAGGCAAGCGGATGCAAATCGAGAAAGACAGGGTAGAAATTTTATCCGGACTGCGGAATAAAGTTACGCTCGGTTCCCCGATAGCGATGCTGATTAGAAATAATGACGCAAAAATTGACCCTCAGGCTAAAGATAGTTTGGCGGAAAAAAATGTGGCCAGGCCGGCTCATGCTGATTTAGCGGGAGCGTTAAAGTATGGCGAAAAAGATATCAACAATATTTTAGAGAGGGCTTCGGCGCGGGAAACTGCCGCCCGGGTTTGCGCAGGCGCGGTGTGTAAACAATTTCTCGGGTTGTTTCAAACAAAAGTTGCAAGCTATATTCGGCAAATCGGAGATTACCAAAGCAATAAGGTTGTTAAAAATATAAGTTCTATTATAGCTAAGACTAAAAACTCGCAAATGAAAGCGCTGGATAAAAAAGATGAGCGGGAGATGATTCAGCGGATTAACCAGGCCAAGCAGGATAAGGATAGCTTAGGCGGCGTAATTGAGGTTTGGGTTGAAACGGTGCCGCCGGGTTTGGGCAGTTTTATGCATTTTGACAGAAAGCTCGATGCTAAAATAGCCGGTTATTTGATGAGTATTCCCGCTATCAAAGGCGTAGAAATCGGAGCGGGTTTTAATTATGCAAAGAATAAAGGGTCTGAATCTCATGACGCTATTTATTATGCAAAGGATAAAGGGTATTATCATAAAACCAATAATTCCGGCGGCATAGAAGCTGGAGTTTCAAACGGAGAACCCATAGTTGCCCGTATTGCCATGAAACCGATAGCGACTTTGGAGAAACCATTGGATTCAGTGAACCTTCGGACTAAGAAAAAGCAAAAGGCTTCCGTTATTCGTTCCGACACTTCGGCAGTAGTAGCTTGTTCTCTGGTCGCTGAGAGTATGTGCGCGATAGCGATAACCGAAAGTTATCTTGATAAGTTTGGCAGTGACTCTTTAGGCCAGATTCGCAGCAACTATAAAAATTATCTTAAAACTCTCAAATAGAGTCTACTCGATAATTATAATTGATAATTGATAACTGATAATTGAGATATAAATATTTTTTGTTCCTAAATTATCATTTATCAGTTATGTGCAAATTAGGGGGGGATACAGATGTTTGATTTCAATAAACTTGGCGATATGACTAAAATGGCCAGCCAGGCGAAGAAACTACAGGCAAAACAGGAAGAGTTCCAAAGCAAGCAGCTTAAAGAGCTTAAGGAAATATCGGGAAAATTAGATAAAATAATTCGGTTGTTAGAAAAATAAACAAAAAAAAGTAAACGTTTACTTGCATATTTTTTTAAAATATGTTATAGTATTTTCGACCTGGAATTGTTGTTGGGAGGCGACAATACCGGGTTTTTTTATTTTATAGGCTAGTTAACCTTTGGGAGGATATATTGATTTCTAACAAAAGGAGACATCCAAGACATCGGGTGGCTTTTCCGGTTGAACATCAAAGGACAGGGATTTGTGAATATTCTTATACCGTAGCTAAAGATTTGAGTTTAGGCGGAATAAAGATTTTAAGTGATAAATTCGTTCCTAAGGGAAGAAGTTTAAAAATAAAACTGAATTTAGTCAAAAAAGTTTTTAATTTTAAAACCGAAGTAGCATGGTGCAGTAAAGCAAGGTTTTCCGACAGGTATTACCTAGGGTGTAAATTTACCGAAGTGCCGCAGGACTATGACAGCCGCTACCGCAAATTTTTAGCCGGTATTAACCAGTAATATACTAAGATGAAAGAATTTGAGGATAAAAGGCGCTGTATTAGGTATAAAGCGCCTTTTTGTTTCGATTGCAGGTATCCAGGTTTTCGGGAAGTTTTATCCGGTGCGTTAAAAGACATTAGTTTTCAAGGCGCCTGCCTTTTGGTTGATAGCCAAAAAGATTTATCCAGAGAAGAGGTTGCATCTCTATCTTTAATTTTTCCCGAAACTACCTTAGATGTTAAGGCTAAGATAGTCTGGCAAAAAAAAGCGGGGGATAAAAACAAAGTTGGAGTATCATTTCTTAACCTGCCTGACTCTTTCAAAGATAATATTTATAATTCTGTATTTAAGCATTACCGTAAGGAAATAACCAGCAAATGGTGGGATTTTTAATTAAAAGGCTGCCAAGGAGCCAAAAAATTTTGGTTTTACAAGCGAGTTATTTGATAAATTAAATGATTTTTAAAATTTACACTATCTTTAAACAATGGTATAATAAAACATAAAGTCAAAAGAATAGTTCATGAAAAAGATAAAGGCCATTGTTTTAGTCTTAGTTTTAGTTTCTATATCTTTGAACTTGAGAGCTGAGGAAGAGAAAGCACCGCCGGGTATGGAAGTTATTAAAATTGGTAATGTTAATTATATAGTTCCGGAAGGAACAAAGGTGCGCAAGCAAAAGGACGGGATCATAAAATTAGAAGGGCGTCTGGAATATGTGGCACGAAGGTTTAGCGAGATAGAAAAAAAGATTTCGGAACTAGAAAAAACAGATGAAATTCTTAAAGAGAAGTTTGAAAATATAGAAAGGTTAATTAATAAGGAAAAGGAAATAAGCGAAACAGATAAAGATGGCTAAGAAGGTATTAATAATTGATGATGAAAAAGATTTTTGCTGGTTTGTAAAATCAAATCTGGAAATTAACGGAGAATTCCAGATAATAACCTCTAACAGCGGCAAAGAAGGGTTAAAAAAAGCAAAAGAAGAAGTACCCGACTTGATTCTTTTAGATATTTTAATTCCGGATATGGAAGGGCCGGCAGTTGCCGAAGAGTTAGCTAATTGCCGTACGACAAGAGACATACCCATAATTTTTCTTACTGCCATCGTCCGGGAAGAAGAAGCCGAAAGGTCTATAGGAGGAAAACAATTTATAGCTAAACCGGTTGAAACGGAAAAGTTGAGAGAAGCCATCCGAACAACAATTTTTTGAAAGCCTTTTTAAAAAATTCCCAATCATACTTTCATTCTCCTTCCATTTTTTTATTTTGAACATAAACCATTAGTTAAATTGATTTGTTAAATATTTATGTGTATAATAAACATAAATAGTATTAGAGGTTAATAAAAAAGGAGGCGGCATGGAGGATTCTTTAAAAAAATTAAATCATTTAATAGGAAATATCGAGAAAGTTATTGTCGGCAAAATTGATAATATCAAATATTTGATAGTCGGTTTATTGACTAATGGGCATATTCTTGTAGAAGATGTCCCCGGAGTCGGCAAAACGATGCTTTCTTTAAGCTTAGCGAAATCGATAGGCGCCAGGTTTATGAGGATACAATTTACTCCTGATTTATTGCCCAGTGATGTTACCGGCGGCCATATCTATAACCCAAAAACAGGAGATTTCGATTTAAAGAAAGGGCCGGTATTTACAAATGTTTTATTGGCAGATGAGATAAATAGGACTAATCCCAGAACCCAGTCAAGTTTGCTGGAATGTATGCAGGAATATAAGGTGACCTTAGATGGAAAAACTTTTCCTTTATTGAAACCTTTTATGGTAGTAGCTACCCAAAACCCTATAGAGTTTCAGGGAACTTATCCTTTGCCTGAAGCTCAAATCGACCGCTTTTTGTTGAAAGTAAATATGGGGTATGTGTCTCAGGAGGGAGAGATCGAGGTCCTTAAAGGGCAAAAGTCAACTCATCCTGTTGATTCGATAAAGCCGGTCTTAACTATTGAAGAAGTTGTAATGCTTCAGGCCAAGGCGCAAGAGGTAGAAGTTTCTGAAAAGATATTAGCTTATATTGTAAAAATCGTATCAACTACCCGAAAAAATAAAAATGTAGAAATAGGCGCTTCTCCCCGGGCCTCGATTGCACTTATGAATGCTGCCAGAGCCTGGGCTTTGTTAGAAAACAGAAATTATGTTATTCCCGATGATGTTTATCGCCTGGCCTTTCCGGTTTTAAGGCACAGGCTGGTTTTAAAAGCCAAAGCTTCAGTTTCTGGAGTAACTCCCAAGACGGTTATTACTTCAATAGTAGACGAAACATCTATAAAATAAAGAAAGTTTTTAATTCTAAAAAAAACTTTCTTTTTAATTATTTATGAGTATTGGCCGCAATTCAAAACTAAACCTTTCTCCTAAGATATTTCTTCTGTTTATTATCGAGATAACTCTTTTTATCCTCAAAGCTAAAACAGCCATAGAGATTTTTGATTTCTTTTTTGTGTTTGTATTGGTTCTTTTTCTTTTAGACATTATTTGGCTGGGGTTAAACTATTTGGCGTCGAAAAAAGTATCTTTTCGAAGAATCATTCCTGAAAAATTAGTTGAAGAAGACGAGCTGAAGGCAAAGATTGTTTTAGACAACAGAAATTTTTTACCTTTTTTCGGTATAGAGGTTAGTGATTATTTATCTTGCGCCGAAAAAGACAAAGAAAGATTTTTCATTTTTGATTTTGTTAAGGCAAAAAAAAGCTCATCGATAAGCTATAGCTGCCTATGTAACCAGAGAGGTAAATATTTGATTGGGCCTCTTAGGGTAATCTATGCTAGTTTTTTAGGCCTTTTCCGGATAGAAACTGTCTATGGTTTGGAAAAGGTTCTTTATGTGTATCCAAAAACTTTTAGAATTGGGGCGGTGCCTCCATTAACCCGCGGAGCTTTGCCCTGGTTTGGATTGGATACTGTATCCGCAAGCGGCGATGAAGATGAATTCTTTGGATTAAGAGAGTATAAAAAAGGAGACCCTTTAAAACGAATTCATTGGTTCTCTACAGCCAAAAAAAGCAAACTTATAGTAAAGGAATTTCAAAGGTGTAATTTTTATCAAGCATCTTTGATTTTTCTTCTTAATCAGCAAGAAAACTTAGGCAGCGGAAAAAAAAGTGTTGCCGAATACATGATAAAAATAGCAGCTTCTTTAAGCAAATATTTTATTAATGAAGATATTTGTGTCGGACTTTTGTCTCACGCCGGCAGGGTATGTTCTTTTACGCCCAATAAAGGGCAAGAGTATCTTGAGGAAATGTTTAAGTTTTATGCCGAAGCTGTAGCTGAAAGCCATATTAATATGCGGGAATTTATTGAGGAATACTATAATCTTATTCCTTCTAATTCGACGCTTTTGGTCCTTGTTACCGAAAAAAATGTGGATGTTTTAGTAGAAATTTTATCGTTGCGCGAGAAAAACGTTTCTGTTATTGCTTTGGTTGTCTTATCTTTGACTTTCGCTTCTTCTCCGGAGAATGCAGAAGATGCCGGCCAGATAAAGGAAAGCATTGAGGCAAAATTAGCGCATCTTAATATTAGGTCTTTATTTTTTCAGCGGGACGAACCTTTAGAAAAGGAGTTTTTAAAGTAATAAATTATGAAAAATAAGATTTTTCTCTGGGAAATTTTATTGTATTTTCTGGTTATAACAACCCTTTATTTTTTCAGTTTTATATTAAGCTCTCTTTATGTTTTCTTGGGAATGATTGTTGTTACATTTGGTTTTATTGTTTCATTTTTTGCTCAAAAGAATAAAAAAACCAGTAAAATCGTTAATTTTGGGATTGGAACTTTTACTTTAGCGGTTTGTTTTTGGATGGTTTGGTCCATTTTGGGCTCTTCTTTTGTGTTTGAAGATTTAATATTAATATTTAGCGAAGGTATATTCTATTTAATTATTATTTTAAGTTTTAATTATAAATATAAACGGTATTCTTCTTATTTGCAATTTCTCTCCTTGGCAATATTTTTATCAGTTCCTTTATTCATTGAAACAGACAATACAGGGTATATAATTTTGGCTCTATTCTATCTATTTTTATGGATTGTGCTTACTAAAGCAGGTTTGCGCGGCCAAAGGGCAAAGACTATTTTTTCTCCTGGAACGATATTGGCTTCCGGAGCTGTTTTTTTTATCCTGGTTGTAGCTTTGGCTGCTATTTTGGCAAAACAAGGGTTAACACCTAAACTAGAGACTGAAACAGGTTATATAGAAACAGTTAAGTTTCCGGCGGCAGCTGATAGATTGAGGGCTCTGGAAGAAAAGATGTATAAAAAAGGGCTGAAAGCCAAGATAAAACCGCTGGAAGAGAAAAAGCGATTTTTATCTTCCTTGTCTGCGCTTCTTTTTCCGGAAAAAATTAATGCCGCTGATATGGAAGATTCTTTAAGCAAGATTAATAAGATTTTAGCTAAAGCTAAAGAAGATACAGAAAAGAAAGAAGAAGCAGAAGAGATAGATGAGCTTATTTCGATATTTGAAGAATATCCTAAAGTAAAAAGAAAAGTAGAAAATAGAAATTTGCGGAATTTATTTATCAAAAAAACTATAAAAAACCCATCTGTTTCCTTAAAAGATAAAATTAGTTCGTTTATAAAGGTAAATAGTTTTTCTAAAAGTAAAAATATGGAGGAATTTAAGCAGAAAGCCAGGGAGTTGAAAAAGAGTGTTCCTGATTTTAAAAGCAGCGAGGCCAAAGAACTGCAGGAAACATTTAGAGATGTTAAAGAGTGGCAGGCTTATTCCATTTATAAGGATATTGAAAAAAAAGTTGAAAAATTTCTTGAGACACAAGAAACCGCTGGCCAGGAAGATATATCTTTTAATCAGCAAAAGATGGAGGCGCAAAGAGCCGCTGACCAGTTAAAAAGCGATCTCCGGGATCAAATCGATAAGTTAGAAGGCCAAATTACCGACTCTCAACTAGATTGGAGCAAAAAAGACAAGCTTTACCAAAAAGCAGATCAA
>JAIPHC010000018.1 GCA_021735405.1 Candidatus Omnitrophota bacterium
TGTTTTTTATCTGAATAGTTACTTTTGCTAATTGAAGCTTTGCTTAATTTGTAAGCAGACATCGGAACAAATAAAATCAGTTGAAGTAAACAGGGAGCTTCGGCTGCGCCGAAGATTTGTTTCGATTCCTGCCGGGCGCACGTTCATCTTAGCTTGATAAGTGTTTTTGCCAAGTAAGGTTTGATTTTGTTCGGTAATAGTTATCGGAACAAATAAAATCAGTTGAAGTAAGCAGGGAGCTTCGGCTGCGCCGAAGATTTGTTTCGATTCCTGCTGGGCAATAATCAACGAAAATATTATTTTTTTAATTATTGGTTATTTCGAGCTATTAACACATTATACGAGGAGGAGAAAAAGTGAAAAAATTTTTTATAGTTATTTTAGTATTTTTGCTTATAGCTGCGGTTTTATATACCGGTTTTTTTGCTCTCATAAACACAAAAGGAAAAGATATAGCAATCGAGAGGATAGAAAATTCTTTGGGAATAAGGCCAAAGATCGGTTCAATTAGCTTACGCTTTCCTTTTGTTTTAGAAATTGTTGATTTTCGTCTCGAGAATTTATCTTTTTCGGATGCAGAGATTCAATTCGGCAGTTTTAACTTATTTAAGTCTTCTTTGAAGCTGAATAGAGTTTATCTGGAGAGATTAAATTTTGAAGTAGTTAAAAAGGATGAACAAATTAAAGCGGGGGGAATTTCTTTTAAGGAAGTTCTGGGTAAAGGCCAGCCAGAAGAAAAGGGAGAAGATAAAAGCGTATCAGATGAAAAAACCAGAAAAGAAATTAAGAAAAAAGAAAAGAAAAAGATTTCTATAGAGATAAAGAATTTTTATCTTAAAAACGGCAGAATCAAATATAGCGATCAAAGCCGCTCTCAGCCGGTTGATTTAACATTTTTGGACCTAAACCTAACGGCCAAAAACATTTCTTATCCAAAATTTCCAAAGCTATTCTTTCACCTCTCTTCTTCCTTAAAAACAGACACGATCTTAGAGAATGTGATTGCGGCAAAAGGGTGGATAGATTATCCTAATAAAAATATGGATGTTGACTTGAAAGTCGATTCATTTAAATACAGCGCTGTTTCCGATTTTTGCCCTGCTCCTTGGCGTTCTGAAAACTTGGGTATTGAAGAGGCGTTTCTATCCTTAAAATCAAAACTTAAAGCAGAAGATAATAATCTGTTAGTTGACAGCACTTTGATTTTGGATGAGATTGATTTTATGGAAATAGAAGAAAAGGATCAAAAAGTATTGTCGCGGCAGAGGCTGATTAAAACCGTTGCCGCTTTATTAAAAGATAAAGAAGATATAGCTAAAATAAGAATAAAATTTACAACAAAAATGGATAAACCAAAATTCAGCTTCAGTTCGATTAAAAAAAGTTTTCAAAAATCTTTGCCGATTGGGGTTGGAGCAATTACCGGGCAGTTAATGAATAAAGCCGGAGATGCAGTCAAGGAAGGGGTCGGTAAGGCAAAGGATATGTCGAAAAATACCTTTGAGTCAACGGTGGATACAATTAAAGATACGCTGGGTAAAATAAAAGATATTATTATTGGCTCAGAAGACGAACAATCAAAGTAAAAAGGCAAATCCAGAGGAAATAAAAATGCGAATAGTTTTTTTAGGTTTTCAGAAATGGGGCTGGGCAGCGTTAAAAGGCTTAATAGAGTCAAAGCATCAGGTAGTTTTGGTTATAACCCATTCTCAAAATAAATCTGTTTACAGAGGTTCTTTTATCGATAAATCAGTAAAAGAACTGGCTGAATCCAATGATATAACTACTTTAGAATGTAAAAGGCTAAACGAGGAAGAGATAATAAATAAGATAAAAGATGCTAATCCAGATGTTATTGTTTCTTCGGATTGGGAAACTTGGATTGCTCCCGAGGTTACAAGATTAGCGAAGAAGGCGGCAATTAATATCCATGATGCGCTATTACCAAAATATGCTGGTTTTTCTCCGGTAAATTGGGCAATAATCAATGGAGAAAAAGAGGTAGGAATTACAGTCCATTATATTGAAGAGATACTTGATCAGGGGAAAATCATACTGCAGGAAGCAGTGCTGGTCCAGGAGAGCGATACGGTTGTTGAGGTTCTTGAGAAAATATTTGAAAAAATACCGGCGGTGGCTTTAAAATCTTTAGATTTGATAGAAAATGATAGAGTAGAAGCTAAAAAGCAAGATCTTAACCAAGCTTCTTTTTATCACAAAATTACCGGAAAGGATTGTGAAATTAACTGGCAGAATTCCTATAAAGCCGTTTACAATTTTATTCGTGCATTATTTGACCCATTTTCTAACGCTTACACCTATTTTCAGGGTAAAAAAATAAAGATAAAAAAAGCTTCAATCCCTAAAAAAGTATATTGTGGTATTCCCGGGCGTTTGGCTTGCCGGCAAGAAAACGGGGTAGTTGCCTTGTGCGGCAATACCGGAGTTAATCAGCCTCAGGGTATAGTGATAGAGGAAGTTGAAGATGAGCAAGGCAAGGTAATACCGGCTAACCGTTATTTTTTAAAGATAGGGGTTTATCTGGGAAGGGTTGGTTGATTTGGCCGGTTAAGGTTAAATTATGTCCAAAAAAATATTAATTTGTGATGATGAGCCGGATTTGGCCCAAGTCGTTGCGATGAGCCTTAAGGCCAGAGGTTATCAAGTTTTAATCGCAGTTGATGGCATGCAAAGCATAACTCTTGCACATCGAGAGAAACCGGATTTGATACTTTTAGATGTAAAAATGCCGGCTGGGGGCGGCTATATTGTTTATGAAAATTTAAAGAAATCTACAGATACGATGTTAATACCGGTGATATTTTTTTCGGCTCTTCCTGCTAGAGAGCTTAAAGAGAAAGTGGAAAAATTAGGAGCTGCTGGCTATTTGACTAAACCTCATGATTCTAAGGAATTGATTTTAAAGATAGAAAAAGCATTACGCCAGAGTGGACCACCAGAATAGATAGAGATTATTTTAACATCTTCCTTTACACTCTTATCAAATATATGTATAATATTTTCACTTTACTTTAGCCTATTAGCTATTTACTAATTGGTGGGTGTAGCTCAGTGGCAGAGCACTTGATTGTGGTTCAAGACGCCGGGGGTTCAAATCCCCTCACCCACCCGTTATTTTTTATAGGGTCAGACCCGGAAAATAGAAAACTATTGACAGTATCTAATGATTAGCTAAAATAATCTCATGGCAAGGCCCTGTCGTTTACAAGGCGAAAATTGCTTTTATCACATCACCAGCCGAGGAGACAATCGCAAGAAAATATTCATCAGCAACTACGATTTCAAACAGTTTTTAGAATATCTTTTAACAGCTAAAGATAAGTATCGGTTTAATCTTTATGCGTATTGTTTAATGCCTAATCACTACCATCTGCTCATAGAGACCTTACAGCCTAACTTGTCAAAGATAATGCAGTACATTAATACATCTTATACAGTATATTACAATACCAAGAGAAATAAGGTAGGGCATCTTTTTCAAGGCCGATTTAAATCGATTATGATTGATGAAGATGAGTATTTTTTAGAATTAACCCGCTATATTCACTTAAATCCGGTAAAAGCTAAAATGGTAGAAACCCCGGAAAATTATAAGTGGTCCAGTTACAAGGGGTATTTAAAACCCAAACACAATAAGTATATTGACTATCCGGAACTTAATCATTATTTAGGAATGAAACCAGCCGCCTATAAAGAATTTGTCTTAAGTTCAATGAATAAAAAAGATGTCCTGTTTAATAATGTCTATGCTGGGTTCTTTTTAGGAAGTAGGGATTTTGTCAAAGATAAGATAGCCAAATTCAGACCGGAGATCGAATCTGGCGATTTTGCCCACAAAAGAAAACTTAAACCAGAGATAGGACTTGATGATATAATAAATACAATCAGTAATATTTTTAACGAAGATGTCAGTAAAATAGTAGCCAAAAAACATAGCCAGTCTGACACCCGTAAGATAGCTATTTATGTTGCTCGAAGGATAACTGGATTTACCAATAAAGAGATTGGGAGTTACTTTAATGTCGGTGATTCGGCAGTTGGTAAGGCAGAGAAAAAAATATTATGTTTGCTGAAACAAGATAAAGTTTTAAAAAAGAGGGTGGATAGCGTATTTTCCGTTTTCCGGGTCTGACCCTATCCACTTTAAAAAAAGGAGGGTGTTATGCCAGAATTTAGTTCGCCTTTTTCAGGGTTGGCAAAAGACAAAAAAATCAGCAAAGAAGAATTGATTCGCGCAATTCGGTTTATGATTGCGGCTGAATATGAAGCTGTCCAGCTTTATATGCAGCTTGCCGAATCCACCGACAACCAACTAGCTCAAGATGTGCTTAAAGATATTGCCGATGAAGAAAGAGTGCATGCCGGCGAATTCTTGAGATTGCTTAAAGAGTTAGCTCCGGATGAACAGAAGTTTTACGATGAAGGCAAAGAAGAGGTAGAAGAAGAAATCAAAAAAAATAAAGGATAAGCAAGATATCCGCAGATCCAGACGTTTTCGGTAAACAGTTGACCGAGAAAGAGATATGAATCAAATATAAATAATTTAAAGGTGGAACTATGGGTTGGCAGGAAGAGCTGAGAAAAAGTATTTGCACGGTTAAACAGCTCAAAAAGCATATTGACTTGACTTCCAAAGAAGAAAAACAGCTTGAGCATATTGTAGGTATGCATCCGATGCGGATAACCCGTTATTACATGTCTTTGATTGACAAAAAAGACCCTTCTGATCCAATCAGAAAAATGGTAATTCCTTCCGCGCAGGAATTGAGTTTATCCGGTTCTTATGATACAAGCGGCGAAAAAGAAAGCACTAAAATGGACGGGTTACAGCACATGTATCTGCAGACCGCTTTGATTTTAGCGACTAACCGCTGCGCAGCTTATTGCCGGTATTGTTTCCGGAAAAGATTAGTTGGTTTGCCTACCGAAGAGATGCTGCACAGAACTCATAAGGCAGTAAAATATATCCAAAAGCATAAAGAAATAAACAATGTGCTTATAAGCGGAGGGGATTCTTTTATTTTGCCTACTAAGATGATAAAGAATTTACTGGATAAGCTTTCCGCCGTTGGCCATCTGGACTTTATCAGGTTTGGAACTAAGGTGCCTGTGACTTTTCCCGAGAGGATTTTAAAAGATAAAGAGCTCCTGGATTCTTTAAAAGCTAACTCTCAAAAAACAAGAAGAATATATGTGGTGACTCAATTCAACCATCCCAGAGAAATCACTCAAAAATCTATCGGCGCTATCGCCTCTTTGATGCGCGCTAACGTGGTTGTGAACAACCAAACTGTTTTGTTAAAAGGGGTAAACGATGACCCGCAAATTCTTGCCGGCCTGCAAAAAAAACTTACAAGTATCGGGGTCAATCCTTACTATGTTTTTCAATGCCGCCCGGTAAAAAGAATCAAGGAAAATTTTCAGCTTTCTTTGGAGAAAGGATGTTATATCGTAAAGGAGGCTAAAAAGATGCTTGACGGCCATAGCAAGAGATTTAAATATGTGATGTCGCACCAGACGGGTAAAATAGAAATTATAGGAATTTTAGAGGGAGATATCTATTTTAAGCACCATCAGGCGAAATCTTTTAAAAATATCGGAAAGTTTTTTAAAAGAAAATTAGATAAAACCGCCGGCTGGCTTTAGCAGCTTTTATAATCAAAGTATTTAAATTTTTAAGTCTATGGTATAATAAAAATCAGCGGGCGTTGTTTAAGGATTAACTTTTAAAATGTTAGGAGAGCGGTGGATAAGAAATTAAAAAAAGGGCTTTCTCTTTTAGACGTTTTTTGTATAGCAACTGGAGCAATGATCAGCTCCGGTTTATTTATTTTACCGGGATTAGCGTTTGCTAAAGCCGGCCCGGCGGTTTTGCTTTCTTATGTAATCGCCGGTTTTTTAACTATCCCCACTCTTTTAAGCATGGCAGAGTTGACTACGGCTATGCCTAAAGCCGGCGGTGATTATTTTTATATAATGAGAGGTTTCGGCCCTCTTTTTGGGACGATAGCCGGGTTTAGTTCCTGGTTTTCTTTGAGCCTAAAGGGAGCGTTTGCCCTTATTGGTATGGGGGCTTACTTAAGCATCATTACAGACCTGCCTTTAAGTATAGTTGCTCTGCTTTGCTGCCTTTTTTTTGTATTTTTAAATTTAATCGGAGTGCGGGAAGCCGGCCGGTTTCAGGTAGTTTTAGTTTTAGGGATTTTAGCCGCTCTTTTTGCCTATATTGTTTGGGGGATGAAATCGGTAGAGATTTCTAAATTCAAACCGTTTTTTTCAGAAGGATTAGGCTCGGTAATGGCTACGGCGAGTTTTGTTTTTATATCTTACGGCGGATTAAATAAGGTGGTTGCTCTAGCCGAGGAAACAAGAAATCCCGCCAGGAATCTTCCCTTGGGTATGATTCTTTCTATTTTGGTAGTAGTTACTTTATATGCCTTGGTGATCTTTGTGGCTATTGGGGTATCAGACATTGAAGGGTTGAAGCAGGACCTTACTCCTATATCTAACAGCGCCGGTGTTTTTGGCGGAGATATTTTTAAAATTATTATTAGCGTGGCGGCTTTTTTTGCTTTTATATCGACCGCAAACGCGGGAATAATGACGGCTTCAAGATACCCGTTAAGTATGAGCCGGGATAAAATTTTACCTGCCAGCTTTCAAAGGGTAAGTGCCCGGTTCAAAACTCCTTATGTTTCAATTATCCTTACCGGGGCATTTATGATTTTAGCTATTTTGTTTTTAAAATTGGAGTTGTTGGTTAAAGTCGCCTCCAGCCTTTTAATTATATTGTTTATCTTTGCCAATTTAACGGTAATTTTGTTTAGAGAGAGCAAGATTTCCAGTTACCGGCCAAAATTCCGCTCCTCTTACTATCCTTATATGCAGGTGTTTGGGGTATTAAGCGGAGGATTTTTATTGATAGAGATGGGTTCCTTTACGGTTTTTCTTACTATCGCTTTTATCTTTTTGGGTTTTATCTGGTATAAGATTTATGTCCAAAAGAGGGCAAGCCAGGATTCTGCGCTTATTCATGTTTTGGAGAGGCTGGTCGCCAAAGACAGAGAGTTGAATTCCGAAGACCTTCTGGTTGAGTTAAAAGATATTGTTTTTCAAAGAGACGACCTGGTAAAAGATAAGTTTCATCATGTAATCGATAAGGCTCAAGTGCTGGATTTAGAAGAAGTTTTGACCGTAAGAGTTTTTTTTAAAAAGGTATCGGATGTTTTCGCAAAAGAGACAGGCTTAAAATCGCAAAAATTATTTGAAAAGTTTATTTGGAGGGAAGAAGCTTCCAGTACGGTGATTAAGGAAGGCCTGGCGATTCCACATATTTTTGTCGAAAAAAAGGATATTTTTAAAATCATTCTGGTAAGAGCTAAAGCGGGTATTGTTTTTCCCGGCGACAAGGTAGTCCATACTGCATTTGTTTTGATTGGTTCATCGGGTGAGAGAGTGCTGCATCTTAAGATACTGGCTGCGATTGCCCAAATAACTCAAAGCCCTAATTTTGATAAAATCTGGAAGGAAGCCAAAAATGGGCAAGAGTTAAAGAGCGTGGTTCTTTTAGCGGAAAGGAAAAGAGAAGTAAGGTAGTGATTTTAAGCTAACTGAGGAGGTTATGGCGCAATTTTTTGCCGCAGTTGATTGCGGAACATCGGTTATAAAATCCGCTATATTTAGAGAAGACGGCAGGCTGAAATCGGTTGTCGATAAACCTTGCCCGCCGGAAATTAAAAGCAGGCATAGGATAGAGCAATGCCCTCAATTGCTGGTTGATAAGATATTTTCAGCCTTAAAAGAAGCGGTAAAAAAAGCAAAAGTAAAACCTGCCTCAATCGGTTCACTCTCGGTTTCTACCCAAAGGGCGACCATAATTCCGGTTGGTAAAGATAAAAAACCTTTAGGAAATTTTATCTCCTGGCAGGATTTGCGCGGCGGAAAGGTTTTGGGCGGCTTTAGGGAAAAGTTTCCCGATAAAAAATATTATAAAATTACCGGCATCCCCAGTAATCCGATATTTTCTTTAGCTAAGATTTTATGGATTAAAAAGAAAGCTTCTCAAATTTATAAAAAGACAGATAAATTTCTTTTACTGCACAGTTATCTTTTAAAAGAGCTGGGTTGTAAAAATTATCTCGAAGACTACTCTAATGCGTCTTTGACCGGATTATTAGATATAAAAAAGTTAAGCTGGAGCGAAAAAATACTAAAAGCTGCTGGCTTGGATAAAAAAAAGCTGGCTGAATTAACTTCTTCGGGAAAAGTTGTCGGATTTTTATCAAAAAAAGCAGCTAAAAAAACTTCTCTCAAAGAAGGGATGCCGCTTGTATCCGGCGGAGGAGACCAGCAGTGCGCCGCTTTAGGCGCCGGGGCAGTAAAGCCGGGAATTTTAGAGATAACTTTAGGCACAGCCGGAGTTCCGCTGCTTTATTCGCCTCAGCCGGTATTTGATCCAAAAATGAGGGTTATGTGCTGCGCTCATCTTATGGAAGGCCGGTGGGGGATAGAAGGTTTCCAAGGCTGCTCAGGTTCTTCGATTCAATGGCTTGATGGAATCACCGGGGGCCGAGGGTTTGATAAAGCTGCCTTGACAAAAGCGAAGGAATCAGGGCCGGGAGCAAGAGGAGTATTATTTTATCCTTATCTAACCGGCGCGACTTGTCCCAATTGGGACCCGGAAGCCAAAGGCATGTTTTTTGGATTAACTCTTGATTCAACCAGGCCTGATTTGTTAAGAGCGGTAATGGAAGGTATTTCTTTTGAAACTAAAGAAATACTCAAACTATATTCTTGGTTGGGAGTTAAGGTTAAAGAGATCAGGTTAAGCGGCGGCGGTTCAAGGAATGATTTATGGAGCCAAATTCAGGCCGATATTTACCAAAAAAAGATTTTTACTCTCCTAAACCACCAGGCTGCTTTAGCCGGAGCCGCTGCTTTGGCCGCTTTTGGGGCAGGGTTAGGTAAATCGCTTGAAAAAACAGCTTTGAGATTTTCTAAAGTAGATAAAATTTTTTATCCTGATAAAAAGAAAAAAACAGCATATAATAAAATTTATAAAAAATATAAAAATATACATAAGAGCCTAAGCAAAGGCAATATTTTCCGAAAATAGTTTAATATGTCTAAAAACAAAAAAAATATTATCTTAATATTTATTATTTTAATACTGGCTCTGTTTATTTTTTATGCTCTCGGCGGTTTTTTTAATAAAGCAAAAAATACTACCGATAAAGTGGTTATAGCCTGTTATCGCGGCGAACCGGCTGCTTTGGTTTATCTGGCAAAGCAAGAGGGTTTATTTAGAGATAATGGAATAGAAGCGGTAATAAAAGATTATCAAGCCGGTCAATTTGCCATGAATGCTTTGTTGTCTCATCAGGCGGATATCGCAATAGTAAGCGATTCGACTTTAGTAAGCAATAGTTTTAAACATAAAGATTTAAAGATATTTGCGGTGATTGCAGAAAGCAGGGCCAGAAAACTTGTTGTGCGCCGCGGCCAGGGAATAGAAGAAGCAAAAGACTTGATAGGCAAAACTATAAGATTGGTTAAAAAAAGCGCTGATGAATACTATTTAGGAAAATTCCTTTCTTTACACAATATAAATCTTTCCCAGATAAATATGGTTAATTCTTCTCCTTCTCAGACCGCGGACAGCCTTGTTTCTGCCGCGGCCGCCGCCGGAATTATCCGGGGGCAGGAGATTTGCAGGGTTGAGAAGGCTGTAAGCGGCCAGGCAATTGTTTGGGGCCTGCAAACTTATAACCCTTTTTATTTTCTTTTAGCTACAAAAACTAAATGGTTGAATGATAATCCCGAGTGCGCTTCTAAAATCATAAAATCTTTGGTTGAAGCAGAAAGGATTATAACTCACGATAAGGGCCGGCTCCGCACTTTTTTTCAAGAAAAATTCAGTTATCAAAATGATTGCCTTAAACAGGCGGTTGCGCGGAATTCATATTATGTCTATTTACCCCAGGCGCTTTTGTTTGAATTCGAAAACCAAGCTTTTTGGCGGATAAAAAATAACTTAACTAAAAGCAAAAAAATTCCTAATTATCTAAATTTTATATACCCTTACGCGCTTAAGGTAATAGATTCACAAAGAGTTAACGTAATTCGTTAAACAACACAAAAGATAAAATGAAAACTATTAAAAAAATGATTCCTGTAATGTCGGTTATTTTATTATGCGGAATTATTTTGTTTTCTTTAGTCTTTTATTCTTATCAAAAGCTGCAGACGACTACCCGGAAGCTGATTCTTTCCAGGAAAATTGTTGAAAGCTCTTTTAACTTAAACTATCTTACCAATGACTATCTATTTAAGCCAACCAAAAGAATCAAAACCCAATGGGATATCAGTTATGCTAAGTTTAAAAAACAGATAAACCAGTTGAAGGAAGAAGACCTTAGCCCCCAGGAAATAAAATTAGTCACAAAAATTGCCAGGGATTCTCGGTTAGTTAAGCACCATTTTTCCTTAATTAAATCTTTAAGGAACAAAAGAGCGGTTAGCCAAACAATAGATTCTAAAAGCAAAGAGTCCGGAGAGCTTGTTTCTTTAAACCTGCATCAGATAATGTCTGCGGTATTTTTTTTAGAAAATATTTTCCAAAAGAATTTTACTATGGTCCAAAAAAATGTTAGTTTTTGGTTTTTGATAACCATCGTTATGTTTTTTTCTATATTTACCGGATTTATTTACCGCCTATTTAAAGATATTCGTTACCGCGATGAGACTCAAAAAAAGTTAAAAGAGGTAAATAAAAGGTTACGGCTTACTGATAGGCTGGTTGAATTTACCGGCGACGGTATTTACCGCTACCGGTATCAGGATGGCAAGATATTATTTGCCAACCAGGGGTTTGCCGATATTTTAGAACTTGGCCGCAGCCCAAAAGAACTGGTTGGAAAAAACATTGGAGAGGTTATTAATTATGTCCAAGAGCCGAAAACGATACGAAGTTTAATTGATTCCAAAGGAAGCATCCGTAATTATCCCTATCACTTCAAAACAATAAATGGCAAAGATAAATGGGTTTTACACAATTCGTTCCTCATTGAAGACGATGGGGGAGAAAAAATTCTGGAATCGATAGTTACCGATATTACCGAACAAAGAAAAACTGAACAGCAAAGCAGATTTTTAGCAGGGATGCTGGATAACGCTCCCTTGTCGGTAATTGCCACCGATCAGCAAAGAAAAATAGTCTATATTAATCCTGCTACCGAAAAGCTTTACGGCTATAAGAAAAAAGACCTTCTAGGCAAAGACCCGTTAATTCTAAACGCTGAGCCTGACGCAGGAGAAATTGAAGACGATATCCTGGTTAAGACTAAAAATAGAAAAGTTTATATAAAGAGGCTTAAAAATCGGAAGAAAAACGGAGATTTTTTTATAGTAGAAACCGCAATTTATCAGTTAAAAGATAAAGAGGGCAATTTTGTTGCTTTGGTTGGTTTTCAAAAAGATGTTACCGAGGAAATAAAAAATCATGAGTCTATCCGGCAGTCTGAGCTGAAATTCAGGACTATTTTCCAAAAAGCCGGGGCTGCTATTTTCGTGGCTGATCCGGAAACCGGCCGTATTCTTGATTGTAACCAGAGGGCCGAGGAGTTGATGGATGCGCCCCGTAAAAAAATAATTGGGCTGCATCAGTTCCAGCTGCATCCTAAAGAAAAAGAAAAACATTATCGAGAGGTATTTAAAGAGCACTTGAGAAAAAAAACTAATGTTGATTACGAAGGGCAAATCGAAAACAGCCGGGGCAGGATTAAACCGGTATGGATAAGCGCCGAGCTTCTTAATTTTGGCAGTAAAAACTTAATGGTCGGATTTTTTACCGATTTATCTTTACGCACCGAGTATGAAAAAAAAGAAAAAGAAGCCTTGAAGGCTGAGGTAAAGGCAGCCTCTGAGCACGCTAAAGCTCAAGAGTTAGAGAAAGCCTACGGTGAGTTGAAGAACATTCAGGAGAAGTTAATCCGGACGGAAAAGCTAGCCGCTTTGGGTAAGCTTTCCGGCATTGTTGCTCATGATTTACGTAACCCTCTGGGGGTTATCAGGAATTCTATATATATACTAAAAAAGAGATTAGCTAATTTATCGGATTCTAAAGTTAAAAAATACCTTAAAGTTTTGGACGAAGAAATCGAAGCCGCGGATATAATAATCGAGGATGTCTTAAGCTTTACCAGGTTAAAAAATATAAAATTTTTGTCTTTTGACTTGAACAAAGAAATTGAAAAAATTATCGCAAAAATTAAAATTCCCAACAATATCAATCTTAAGAAAACAATTGATAAAAATATTCCTAAAATAAAAGGAGATAAAGAGCAGCTCCGCCGGGTATTTATCAATTTGATTAATAATGGAATTGAAGCTATGCCCGAGGGAGGAGAACTATCGGTAACTACGGCTTTAAAGAATTCCTTTGTTTGCGTGGATATTTCTGATAATGGATTAGGAATTAAAAAAGAAGACAGGCATAAAATTTTTGAACCGATGTATTCGACTAAAGTTCACGGGACCGGTTTGGGCCTATCGGCTTGCAAGAATATAGTTTCAGCCCACCGGGGCCAGATTAAGGTGGAAAGCAAAAGGGGTAAAGGCACTAAGGTATCGGTAAAAATACCCTTAAGCCGATAAAATAAATTATTTGCCTGCCGGGCAAATAAGCTATAAAATAGGCTGTAAAAAAAGAGGAGGGGGGCGGTTTTATGAGCAGCAAAAAGATAAAGATAGTAGTCGCCGATGATAATCCGGGAATCCGCCAGACTTTTACGGATTTACTGGGTGGAGAAGGTTATCAAGTTACAACTGTAGGCAATGGTTATCAGTTGTTGGATTACCTAAGGGAAAACTCGGCTGATATTGTGATTTTAGATTTAATGATGCCGGAAAAAGACGGCTTAGAAACTATCTCAATTTTACGTTCGATTGCGCCGGATATAAAGATAATAGTTTATACGGCTTTTGGCCGTTATGAAAGTTCGCTTTACGCTAAGGAAGCAGATAAGTTTTTACTAAAAACAGAATCTCCGGAAAGAGTGTTAAAAACAATAAAGGATTTACTTGAATAAAACAAACCCTTAGTCCTCTTAGCATCTTTTAGAAAATATGTTTTGGATATTTCGTTTGTTTTTGATTTAATAAAATAATTTAGATAGTTTATGGATAGATTTAGATTGCCTTCGTCAAAATCTAATAGTTGTTTAAAGATTATAACAGTTTTTGTTTTAGTCTATTTGTTTTTAGTAAGTATCGGCCTGATGGGGGTGGCTTTTAAAGGCTTTGGCAAAAATTTTGCCCAAGGGCTGATTCAAACTACTTCCAACCCTTTTATCGGCCTTTTTATCGGGATTCTCGCTACCAGCCTGGTGCAAAGCTCATCAACTACAACTTCTATTACGGTAGGGATGGTCTCTTCCGGCGTGTTGACGGTGGGAAACGCAATTCCGATTATTATGGGCGCAAATATCGGCACCACTGTTACTAATTTAATTGTTTCTTTGGCTCATATCGGGAGAAGGGAAGAATTTAAGCGGGCAATCAGCGGAGCCGCCGTTCATGATTTTTTTAATGTTTTTTGTGTTTGCATTCTTCTTCCTCTTCAAATTTGGACAGGATTTCTCCATAAAGCCGCTCGTTGGATGAGTGATATTTTTAGGGAAGCGGGAGGTTTTGTTTTTACCAGCCCTTTAAAAGCTGTTACCAAGCCGGCTGTGGTTTTAATAGAAGATACTTTAAAAGGAATCTCCTTTTTGCCTGCTGAATTGATATATTTTATTATTTTAGCCTTGGCCGTAATTATTTTATTTTTTGCTTTATCTTTTATTGTAAAAATTATGCGTTCTCTAGTAATCGATAAAGCGGAGTTGGTTTTAAATAAGATATTTGGTAAAAGCGCTTTGATTGCGATTTTTGCCGGTTTTCTCTTTACTTCCGTTGTCCAAAGCAGTTCGATTACCACATCTTTGATGGTTCCGCTTGTTGCCGCCGGGATTTTAACGGTTGAAACTATTTTTCCGATTACCCTCGGGGCTAATCTGGGTACGACTACCACTACTATTTTGGCTTCTTTTGCCACTGGCAACCCTGCAGCTATTACGATAGCTTTTGTCCATTTTCTTTTTAATTTAATCGGAATATTGATGGTATATCCCTTTAAAGCATTAAGGAATATACCTATATTTTTAGCTTACCGCCTGGGGAATCTTGCTTATAAGAAACGCAGGTATGCTATATTTTTCGTGCTGACTTTATTTTTTATAATTCCGGGAATATTAATTTTTTTATCAAAACTAATGAGGTAAAAGGAGGAAAATATGTTTAAAAATTTGTTGCAATTTTGGCGCGGAAAAGATTTCTTGAATCAGGTTTTTGATGAATTTAAGAATATGTTAGATGATACTCATCGGATGTTTGATTCTGTCTGCCGCCGGCTTATCGATAACGAAAAGGAAGGTGAATTAAAAGATAATATTTATTCTTTAGATAAAAAGGTCAATAACCTGGAAAAGGATATTCGAAAAAGAATCATAGAACATTTAGCTATCCAGCCTTCTGTAGATTTGCCCACTTCTTTGCTTTTGATGAGTGTGGTAAAGGATGCCGAGCGGTTAGGGGATTATGCGAAAAATTTATTCGAGGTAACCAACATTCTTAACGGCCCCTTGGATAAGGAAAGTTATTTGCGCCTTTTTGGCGGTGTCGGCCAAGATTTAGAAAAATTATTTGATATTACAGAAGAAGCTTTTATTGAATCGGATGAAAAAAAAGCGGCTCAGGCTTGGAGTTATGAAACAAAGATAGTTGAGATATGCGAAGGCGCCATCTTAAAATTGGCAAACAGCGATTTGCCGGTAAATACCGCTGTCGCTTTTACTTTAATTGCCCGTTATTTTAAGAGAACCGCGGCTCATTTAACCAATATCGCAACTTCTGTTATTGTGCCGTTAGATCAACTGGATTATTTCAGGGAAAAAAGGAAGAAAGTCATCTAAGTTGATGGGAGAAAGGGTTTATGGTATAATTATTCCTAAATTTATGAAACTGTTGTAATTATCGAAAAGGAAGATAGCTTATACAGCTATCTATTTTTATCTCCGCCCTGTTAAAGAGGCTTTAGGTTAAACCGGGTTTAGAATTATGAAAAACGAAAAAGAATTAAACGATATTCCGGAATCTTTACAAATATATAAAAGGTTAATTAATTTCACAAAAGACGGCGTTTTTTCTTATACATTTGACCAAGGGGAAATCATCTTTGCTAATCAGGGTTTAGCCGATATTTTAGGCCTTGATTGCGGACCTCGGGATTTAATCGGCGAGAAGGCCGAAGATGTTATCGAATATATCCGAGAATCGAAATCTATGCGGGGAAAACTTGAAAAGGAAGGCCAGATTTATAATCACGAATATAATTTTAAAACCTTATCCGGAGAAAATAAGTGGGTATTGCATAATTCGTTTTTAAGAGAAGAAAACAGTAAAAAAGTGGTAGAGGTATTAATCAGAGATATTACTTACCAGAAAAGAATGGAGAAAAAGATTTTGTTTAATCAATTTGTTCTTGATCATATGAGCAATCCTGTTTTTTGGATTACCCCGGAGGGAAAAATAGATTATGTAAATCAGGCGGCGGTTAATGTGTTGGATTATTCAAAAGAAGAGTTGTTGAATTCTGCTATTTTTGACATTGATGATAATTTTTTTAAAACAGATTGGGCCGACCGCTGGGAAGAGATAGAGAAAGAAAAAACAATGCTGTTTGAAACTGTCTATAAAACAAAAAGCGGCAAGGTTTTTCCCGTTGAAGCCACTGTTAACTATGTCTGCTATAATCACAGCAAGCACCTCTGTGTGGTGGTAAGGAACTTAACCGAACGCCAGAGAGTTGAAACCGCCTTAAGAAGGTCGGAAGAAGAAAAATCATTGATTTTAGACAGTCTTTCTGAGTTTGTAGCTTATTATGACAGCAAGTTAAGCTTGTTATGGGTAAATAAAGCCGTAAGCGAAGTAGTGGGAGAGCCGGCCAGCCGGCTGATTGGCTTAAGCTGGGACCAGGTTTGGCAGAAATTAAATTTAGAAATTGACAGCCATCCGGTAAAAAATGTGCTTTTAACCGGAAAATTTCATAAAAAAGAAGTTACTTCCAGAGATGGAAGGTCATGGCTAATCAGGGCCTATCCGGTTAAAAGTATCGAAGATAGGATAGTCGGGATTGTTGAGGTGGCTTTGGATATTTCTCAAAGGAAAAGTTCTGAGCACCAAAGGCAGCTTAATCTGGTAAGGACCAGGCGGATTTTAGAAGAAACTGTCGGGGCTTTGGCGGCCACTTCGGAAAGGCGCGATCCCTATACTGCCGGCCATCAGCGCAGGGTTGCGCAACTTGCCTGCGCTATAGCAAGAGAGTTGGGGTTTAGCCGCCACCGCCTGGAAGGTATAAGGATGGCCGCAAATATCCATGATGTGGGCAAGGTTTATGTTCCGGCTGAGATTTTAAGTAAACCGACCACTTTAACCCAATTAGAATTCAGCATTATCCAGACTCATCCCCAAATTGGCTATGATATTTTAAAAGAAATAGAATTTCCTTGGCCGATAGCTAAAATTGTTCTTCAGCACCATGAAAAATTAGACGGAAGTGGTTATCCTAACGGGATAACCACTAATAATATTCTCAGCGGAGCAAAAATTTTGACTGTTTCCGATGTCGTAGAAGCTATGGCTTCTCACCGCCCCTATCGAGCTTCTTTAGGTATTAAGGCCGCTTTAGAGGAGATTGAAAAAGGCAAAGGTGTTGTTTATGATTCTGAAGCGGTTGAGGTATGCGTTAATCTTTTTAAAAGGAAAAAATTTAAGTTTGGCTAAAAATGGTATTTAAAAAAATCGGAAAGGAATTAATTTTAATAGGCGATAAGGTTTTGATTAAGCCGTCTTCCGGGGATGATAAAACCGACTCCGGCCTCTATCTTCCTCAAGGCGTAAAGGAGAAAGAAAAAGTACAGTCAGGCAGAATAGTAAAGGTTGGCCCCGGTTATCCTGTTGCCGACCCCAGCAGCTTAGAGCAAGAGCCCTGGGTCAAGCCCGCTAAGGATAAATATTTTCCGCTTCAGGCTAAAGAGGGAGACTACTGCATATTTTTACGGCAGGAAGGCATTGAAATAAAATATGAAGGTAAAAATTACACGGTAGTCGCTCATTCAGCGGTTCTTCTTTTAATCAGAGAGTTCCCCACCACATAATTAATTTTTATTTTTTTGTCGCAATTTAAGGCCTTTTTATGTTATTATTTAAGTTGAAAGAAGGAGGCTGGTATTATGGTTAAAAAAACTATTGTCTTAAGTTTGGTTGTTTTTGCTGTCTTTCTTTTTTCTTTATCTTCAGCTTCTGCCCAGGCAGAATTAGTGGGAAAATATGTAAAAATTAACGGCCCGTTTCAGTTGAGTTATTTAGGCATAGCCAGAACCAAGCAGGCTTATCAGCTTATGGATACGGCTTTAAAGTTAGAAAAGTTTGAGAATGCGCTTAGAAATTTTGACATTGTAATTGTTAAAAATAATCTTCCAGTCTGTGTCCTGGATCTGGAGTTATTTAACCAGAGAGCTAAGGTTTTGGTTCTTGAGGGGTTGCAGGAAGGAATAACCGGCTGGGTCCCCTTAAGCTGGCTCCCTAAGCAGCCAGAAGAAGCAAAGCTCTGGCAGAACCACAGATTACACTGAATCCCCGTATAACCACGTTTACTGAGAACACAGATTTTTATCCTTATTTCATCTGTGTGCTCTGTAAAATTTGTTTATACCTGCTTTTTGTGTTCTCGGTGATACCCTCTTTCCATAACTAAAATAATTTGATATAATGTTTTTCAGGAGAAGTTTGCGGATGAAAAATATATTTTTTAAAATTAATAATCTTGAATTTAAAGGGTATTTAAATGACAGCCAAGCTGCTTCTGAAATTTATAATAATCTCCCGGTTGAATCCGATGTATCTGTTTGGGGCAAAGAAATATATTTTAATTTAGGTTTTAAAGTTTCGTCTGATTCAGCCACAATGGAGCTGGCAGCAGGAGATATCGGATATTGGCCGCAAGGTAAGTCTCTTTGTATCTTTTTTGGCCCAACTCCTTTAAGCGAAGAAGAAGACAAGCCAATTCCGGCTTCACCGGTTGTGGTTGTTGGAAAGATTGATTCAAGGGTAAGCGGGTTAGATGAAGTTGAGCTGGGAGATAAAATAGTTGTAGGGAAAAGATGAAGGTGTTAAAGTTTTTTCTCGCCCTCTCAGCCCTGGTTACTTTTACTCTTTTTTTATTTGTTAAATTTTCTCAAAACAATCAAATTTTTTTCCCGGTTGAAGCTATCGAAGCTACCCCGGAAGATTTTGGCCTTAGCTTCGAAGATGTATCGATAAAGAGCGCTGATAACCTCAA
This sequence comes from Candidatus Omnitrophota bacterium, assembly GCA_021735405.1. Lineage (GTDB taxonomy): Bacteria > Omnitrophota > Gorgyraeia > Duberdicusellales > 4484-171 > PXAH01. Next base: position 18,461 of record JAIPHC010000018.1, read on the forward strand.
ACTAAATGGTTGGTTTATTCCCAATCAGCCAGATTCTTATGTCTTGTTGTTTCTCCATGGAAATGGAGGCAATATTTCACACCGGCTTCATAAGTTAGGCTTGTTGTATGAGCTGGGGTTGACTATTTTTATTATTGATTACCGCGGTTACGGAAGAAGCCAGGGCAGTCCCGATGCCGCCGGAATTTATCGCGATGCTCAAGCCAGCTTGAATTATTTAATCGATAAAAAAAATATTAAAGCCGATAGAATAATAGTTTATGGTGAATCGCTGGGATCCGCTTTGGCCGTAAATTTAGCTGCCCATAATAGAGTAGGGGGTATAGTTTTAGAAGGCGCTTTTTCATCCGGGAAAGATATGGCCAAAATAATATACCCTTATTTTCCTTCTTTTGTGTTGCCGAATATATTTGAATCTTTAAAAGATATAGAAAAAGTAAACGAGCCTAAGTTATTTATCCATTCTCAGGCCGATGAGATAGTTCCGATAGGATTGGCTAAAAAATTATACAAAAAAGCTCTCGAGCCAAAAGAGTTTATAGAAATTATCGGGGGGCATAATATAGCTTATCTTGATGGAAAAGATAAGTATTTATCTGCGTTAGATAGTTTTATCGAAAAAATAAAAGACGGCCGGTATCCGGAGAAAAACAATGAATAGGAAATTATTATTTGCGTTTATCGTTTCAACAACTATTTTGGGAGGGTGCGCTTTTTTTAGCAAACTGCCCCAGCTGCTTACTTTAAAAAGAGTAAGCAGCAGCCAAAAACAAATGGAGAGGTGTGTTGAAAAAAAGAAGAAATATTTAAAAAAATTAAAAAAAGATATCGATGAAAACAAGTTGGAAAAAGGTATAACTTATAGAAGATTTATAAAGCTATACGGTGAGCCGGTTTTAGAAAAAGACAGCGGTAAAAAAAATATAAAAAAGGTTCTTCTCTACCGGCATCCTACCGAATATTTTAACACCGACAAGGTTTATATTTATTTTGATCTATCAGATAAGTTAGTATCCTGGGAATATCAGAAACAAGAAGAATAAGATATTCGATTGCCGGCAAAAAGCAGATAAAAGCTAAATTTTTGTTGACAACCTCCAAAAAATATATATATTATTTAAGTGAGCAGTTATAAAAATTAAAACTTTTAAGGAGGTGCTTAAATGGCAGAGGAACAAAAGAAAAAAGGAACCGCGGCAGTAAAGACTATTTTAAAGATTATTCTTGGTCTTATTTTCATCGGTTTAGGTATTTGGGCGGTAATCGCTTGGTGGAAAGACCTTTTGGTTGTTGTAAAAGGATGCATTGGCCTATTTGCAATTTTAGCCGGCGCTATAACTATTGCGATTGCTAAAGAATAGTTTGGTTGTCAATAAAAACTACTGGGCAGGCTAAGAAATTAGCCTGCCTTTTGTTATAAGTACAATCTCTCTCTGGTGTCATCCTGAGGAGCTCCGGGCTCAAAAGCGGCAGAAGCGACGAAGGATCTCCGCAACAGTTTTAGATCCTTCACTTCGTTTTAGGATCTCCCGCTTTAGCGGGACCCCGCTATATAAATATGGGAGCGGGGAATTCGGCTACATCCGCCTCTGGCGGATAAGCCTCATTGAGATTCTTCGGCTTCGTCCTTCGACTTCGCTCAGGACTCCTTGCAGTCGCCTCAGAATGACGCCGAGGTTGCTTTGCCTTTGGCAAGAAAGCCTCGGGAGTAATTATGATATTTTTCTTTGTTTTCTTTTTCTTTATGATAAAATCAGTAAAATAGTAATTAGTTAAATGGTTAATTGGTTAATTAACCACTCACCACTCACTAATTAACTAATATTAAGGGAGGAAAATAAATGATTAAATCTTTATCTTTTGTACGCAGTAAAACTCAAGATGTCGCTTTTATCTTTGCTTTTGCCTTTGCTCTCAGCCTGGCTGCTCAAGCTAAAATCCCTTTATTTTTTACTCCCGTACCATTGACTTTGCAAACCTTTGTGGTTTATTTAGCGATTCGGATTCTCAAGAAAAAGGCTATTTTTCCAATTATTTTGTATTTGGCGGCCGGAATTTTAGGATTGCCTGTTTTTGCCGGTAATTCGTTAGGTATTTCTTATCTAGCCGGGCCTACCGGAGGTTATGTTTTAGGTTTTTTGGTTGCCTCTTTGGTTTGCCCTTTTATTTTTTCAAA
>JAIPHC010000019.1 GCA_021735405.1 Candidatus Omnitrophota bacterium
GCGGTGGTATCTACTACCGACGGATATACTATTAGGGTAATCTCATTAGTCAAAGGGTTTACCTGGGGAGTAACTCTTAAAGTTACGCCGGAACCTTTATAACCTCCTATATCGGAAATCCTTTCAGCTTCGCTTGATTGAATATTTCCGTCATCATCATACTCTATTTTGGTCCCAATTACTTCATCGGTTACAACATCGATTTCGGCGGTTTCGTTGTTAAGGGTTAAGATTCTTGGCCGGGCAAGAATTTTAGCAGTCGTATCTTGCTTATAAAGCTGAGCTACTATGTTAATATCGCTAAGGTCAAGGGTAGAAGTCCGCCAGGGAATCGGCCCCTTATCCGGATTAAAAACATCGGGAAAGGGCGTAAACAGGCCGGAAATACCGCTTCTTACGGTTCCGTCATGTTTAAACCCTATTTTATCGATTATATCCTTGCTTACATCGAGAATCTCAACTTCAATCATAATCTTCTGAGGTGGGACATCCAGCTTGGCAATAAGATCATCGATAACGGGAAATTGAGACGGAACGTCGATTACGACTATAGAATTAGTAGCCTGGTTTATGACAACTCTTCCCGATTCGCTCAATACTTGCTCAACCACTTCTTTTATCCCAGTTCTTATTGTTCCGCTGCTTCCGCCGCTGCTTCCGCCGCTAGCGCCGCCTTCTTTTATCTCTTTTAAGATTTGGTCGATTTCTTTTTGCATATTTGAACTTAAAGCCCGGGCGTATTTTAGATGGTATACCTTGGTTTTAAGTTCAAGGCTGGGCTTTCCCATTTCTTTTATCACAAACATTTCGGCTTCGGGATAAAAATCATAACTTAAATTGTTCGATTGAAAAATTATATCCATTGCCTTTTTTAAAGGCACATTTTGAATATAAAGAGTCATTTCCCTGCCGCGTACTGCATCGGTTGAGATAAAATTAAGCCCTGTCTGCTGAGAAAGCATTTTTAACACATCCACTAATTTTGCGCCTTCTAAATCCAAAGAAACCGTCTGCTCCTTGCTGAATAAAAGGTAATCTCCAAAAATATCGTCTGAAATCAAGCCCGAGCTCCTTTCGCCATCGAAAAAATAACTGTCATAACCGCTTTCTTTAGCTGAAATTTTACCCGGGATAAAAACTAAAACAACTAATATTATCAATACTATTTTTTTCATCTTATCGCCTCCCTTGCTCTGTTTTTTTTATAGGCTTTTTTTTAAAAATCTTACCTTGGTATAAAAAAAATACTGTATTATCTTTAATATTAAAAATAGAAACACTTTTGTCGCTTTCCAATTTCTCCCCTTTTTTATAGACTTCGCCATTGATTATAGCCTGCGGCATTTTACTGCCCCATAAAACCCCTTCTATAGCAATTCCTTCCGGCAAGGCAACCACGCTATCTCTTTCCTCTTGAGACGATTCAATAGCTTTGGCTTCAACTGCTTCTTGAGGCAATCTCGATTCAAAAGGATTTTTATAATCGGCTTGAGCATAACCGGCAGTAACCGAAAAAGCAAGAAATAAAAATAAGTTTAATAGTGCTTTAATCATAAGCTAATCGTTTTTATAAATAACTGCGCGTTTATTTTATCGCCTTTTTGGGTCATATATATTTTTTCCACCTCTATTTTCTTACTCTCCAAATCTTTTACGAATTGGACAAAGTTATAGTAAGGAGCGTCAATTTCTAGAGCTATCTTCTCTATCCAATAAAAATCTTTCTCCTCCCGGCTTGGCCGTAAAGAATTAATTTGCATCCCTTGATTAGCCGCGGCCTTTTCAACATAATTTTTTAAAGCCATGCTGTCTTTCTGAAAATATTTTTCAGCCAAACTGTCATAACGGGATTTTAGGCTGTTATATTCCTCAACCAGCCATTTATATGCTTGTTTTTTTTTCTTTTCTTTATCTAAAAACTGCATTTTTTGATTATAATCGGCCACAATAATTTTAGCGGCAAATCCAAAGACGGCAACTATAGCTATTGCTGTTAAGGTATTTTTATAATAAAAAAGGCTCTTTATGTCCATTTGGTAAAGATTGCTCATATTAATTCCTATTATTTTTTAAAATCAATTTTAAAATTTGTTACAGAATAATTATTTAATTTTTCTTTCCTTACAGAATTCAGCTGAATTCTGGAAAAAATAGCGCTAGTACTTCTGTCTCTCTTTAAATTTCTAACAAATTCATCTACTGCCATACTTTCTTTTACGCTATCCTGAAAATAAACATAGCCCGATATTTCGCCCCGGTATTCATTTTCTATCAATTCAATATCTAAACTCTCCAGCCAAAGTTGTTGAGGAATATTTTCTTTTTGCCTTAAAAAATCTAAAAATGGCCAAATTTCTAAATTAAAAGACTCGCTTTCTTTTAAATATTCAATTTGTTCTTTTTTCTCCGCCACCTTTTCTTCTACTGCTTGTTTACTAAGGCCTGCCAAGCTATCAGCTACCTCTATATTTTTTTCTTCGGTAATTATACTTTCTTTCTTAGCCTCTACCCGCTGATTTAAAAAAGACCAGAAAAAATAAGAACCCAGAAGCCCTATAATCAATAACCCTGTCAATATTTGGTAACGCCAGCCAGTTGTAATATCTACCACTTTGGCTGTTTCGGCTGCAAGCGGTTCCTCTCTTTCTTCTAAAATTGGATTAAATTTATAAGATAAAGTTTTTCTTAAAGCAACGCCGGAAGACTTAATTTCTTCGCTGGAAAGTTCTTTTTGGAAAGAAACCAGCTCCGAAGGCAATACTTTTTTTACCTCCAGCCGAAGAGTTTCTTCTAAAGAACTTATCACCTGTTTATCTAAAACACTGCCGACAGCTATAATTTTTCCAATATTAGCTTTTTTGTATTCTCTTCGAAAATACTGAAACGAATAGTTAACCGCTTCTACAAACTTATCTTTATCAAATTCACCTTCTGTTTTTGAAATATCAAAATGGCGGTTAAAAACAGGTAAGTCATCATGAAAAAAAGTAAGATAACCTTCATGACTGCTTACATCTAAAATAACAAAATCTTTATCTTTCGAAAAATCTTTGTTGGATTTAACCAGACGGGCCAGCGAAATAGACGCAGGCTCCAGAGATTTCAGAGATAAATCTAATTGTGAGAGTATCTCCTTAATTTCTTTGTAATTATTTTCTCTCATCCCCACAAAAGATACTTTCGTTTTTTTATCTCTTCTAGACCGAACATATTGATAATCCCAAATAAGCTCTTTAGTCTTAAAAGGAATATATTTTTCTATTTCAAAGAACAAAGCTGATTCTATATCTTTTTTTCTCATCAAAGGCAATTCTAGGTAACGGAAAATAAAATTTTTATCGGCAGCAGATAAATTAATCTCTTTGCTGTCGATATGGGCTTCCCGCATTATCTTATTTAAAGAAGCCTGAATTCTTACGTTTTCTTGAAGTTTTTCAACTGAATCCTGATCAGAAGATATATCGGCGCAAGCAGAGGAAACCAGCTTCCTTGCTTCTACCAAAGAAGCGGCCACAGAATTTACGCCTAAATACAATCCAATTTGTTCTTTTTTAGCCATTTTTATTTTTGCATCTCCCTAAGCCACTTATCGATATATTTTCTATCGAATCTCCATACTTTTCCAATTTTTATTCCGGAAATCTTTTTTTGATGCAGCCAATTATAGATAGTCTGCTTCTGCAAGCCTAAATAATCAGCTAACTCTTCGACCGTCATTAATCTTGGTAGCCTTTTCTTTTTCATTTTTTACCTTTTTCTTATATTTATATTAAAAACGTTATATTAAACCTTGTCAAGTATAATTTAGTATAATTTTTAATAACTTTGCCATATATTGTACTGTTTTAGATAACCCCCCAACATCTTGGGTTATCAATAACTAATAATTTATAGATTTTTTACCGGAATCCGATAAAAGATAAATTACGTTTACCGGTTTTACTTCCCCGGTAAGAAAAAAAATCTCTCCTTAAACAATAACTACACAGGCTAAGGTCAAAAAAATTATCTTTTTTTAAGCCTTTAGCAATCAACTGGTCCCGGGCAAACCGAATTGGTTGAAAAAAAACTCCTTTAGAAGTTGTTCTTAAGTAAGAAGAAAATTCGCCAAACTCCCTGAACTCATTCCCAACCTGATAACAACAACTTCTTAAACCTAATCCGGCTGCCACCTTAAAATCAGTTAAATCAAAAGAAATATTTTTTAATATCCCCTTTTCTGCCGAACGCCACCCCATATGAATAACCCCGATTACATCCTCATTTGCTAAAAGCAAAGGAAGGCAATCGGCTGTTTTTACTGCTAAAAAATGCCCCCTATGTTTGGTAAACAAGCCATCGGCGTGATAAAGGCCCGGTTTTTGAACTAAAGCCAGGCTGGCTGAATGCCTCTGATTCATGTAACTAAAATTACTTTTCTTACCTATATATGATATTACTTTATTAAAATCATCGGGAAGCTTTCCCGGCAGGAGAGATTTAGTAAAGCCGGAAATTATATTAGGAGGAAATATATTTTCAATAAAAAAACAGAACTTAGTTTCCTTTAGTTTAATACCTTTATTGAATAACTTATTATTTTGAAACAAAGTGTTTATTTATTTATCTCAACAATCTTATCGCGGGATTTTTGGCCGCTGGCTATATGAATAGTTCTCTTTTTGATCTTTAGGCAGTCAGCTAAAACCTTCTTTAATTGCTTATTGGCCGCTCCCTCTTTAGCCTGAGCGGTAAGATATATTCGAGCTGAATCCCCGGATAATTTTACTCTAATTTTTTTAGCATTAGGGATAACTCTTACTTTAAGCTTCACTTTTCTTATTTTCAATATTGTTTAGTTGCAAGGAGACGCTTTCAATTTTTCGGTTAAGCTCCTGGTATTTTGAAGTCGCTGAACGTAAATGGGTTCCTAAAACACTGTATTCTTTTATAAAAGCTTCCACATCTTTCTCCAGCCTGCCTAGAGTATCGTAAATTTGCTTAGCGCTTTTTTCTATTTTTAGAGCTCGAAAACCGATACATAAAGTTTTCAGGTAAGTATATAAAGTGTTTGGCCCGGCAATAAATACTTTTTTCTTCCGGGCAAAATCTAATAAATTAGTATCTGTAATTATGAAATAATATACTGCCTCGGAAGGAACATACATTAAAGAAAAATCAACTGTTCCTTCATCCGGATAAATATATTGAGAAGTTTCTAAGATTCTTTTTTTGATACTATCTATACACGCTTTACGCTTTTGATTCTTTTGCTCTTGGTCTGCTTCTATATAACTTCTAAAAGTATCTAAAGAAAACTTCGCATCGATAGGGACTAAAGCGTCCGGCAGTTTAACCGCAAAATCAACCCGTTTCCCGTCTCGAAAGGTATGCTGGCTTAATATAGTTTCATCAGGCAGCACTTCCCGTAATAAATTCTCAACCAGATTTTCGCCCAGGGTTCCCCGTTTCTTGGTAGGTATTAAAATATTTTGAAAAGCCTTGGTAAGGCTATGAATTTCTTTACTCTCTTTATCCAGGCCGCCTAATTTTTCATACAGCCCGGATAACTGAGAAAAAATAGAATTAAAAGAATTCAGTTGGTTGGTTTGGGCCTGGTTTAAACTTTTTGAAAACTCCTCTTTTAAAGAATCAATTTTTCCAATAAAATCTTCTCTGGGATTCTTCTTTAAGAAAACCAATAAAACCACAAGAATCACCAAAAGAATAAAAATTACAACAGCAAAAAAAAGTAGATTCATATTTAATTATTAATTAAAGCAAATCTGATAAGCCTTAAATCTTTTTAAGAAGTGCTTTAGCTTTTTTATAGATTTCCCCTGGTTCAGGCATTCTGCCAATCCCCACAGATTTACAAGCAAGTTCTCCCCGTTCGGGAGAAAGAATTGTATAATTTTTAATTTCTTTTAAACGAAATAGATTGTCTTGAATCAGAGGGTTCCTCCACATGCCTTCATTCATCGCAGGCGCAAGTAAAACTGGTTTCTGGGAGCTTAGCGCGCAAACAACTGAAGTTAATAAATTATCACAAATCCCACAAGCCACTTTTGAAAGCGTATTTGCCGATAAAGGAGCAATAATCGCCAAATCCGCCCATTCTGATAAACTTATATGCTGAGCATCTTGGTTGCTTAAAGAAAACATCTCTAAATAAACCGGCTGGCCTGTTAATTCTTTAAACACCAGAGGCCGGATGAATTCAATTGCCGCAGGAGTCATCATCACTTTCAGCAAATAGCCCTCTTTTAGAAAAAGCCTCGCCAGCTGGCATATTTTATAAGAAGCTATCCCCCCGCAGACCCCAATTAAAATATTTCCTTTCTTCTTCATAGCAATCCTATTCTAATACCTCCGTCCCCCTCTGTAAACCCCTGCCACTGTCCACACCGGGTGCAGACAGTGGGTTGGTTATAAGACTAAAAGATTATTGATTTTTTCAGCTAAATCATTTTTTGAGTTGATTTTAGTTATATTTTTTTCTTTATCAACCAATTTTGCTTGATAGCCCTTTTCTAAAGATTCCAAGGAATTGGCTACTACATAATCTGAGTTATTTTTTTTAAGGCTCTTATGGGCTTTATCAATGATCCCTTTTTCTTCTGTTTCCAGTTTAAACTGAATTAATATAGATTCTTTAGCCAGTTTTCGAATAATTTTAATTATTTTTGGAGCCGGAATTAAAGAGATATTAAGCTCTTCTTTCCCAGAAGGAATTTTTCCTTTATTTTTTAACTTAGGCAGATAATCACTTACAGCTGCCATATGAACTACGGCATCAAATTTATTGTTTTTTAACAAATTCGTTATTTTATTTTTAAACTCGTTAAAATAATGAAAATAGCAACCATTTATACCTGTAACCTTGCCAAGAGAATGAGGGTTTACGATTAAAGTAACTTTATGGCCTTTTTTTGTTAACTTATTTGCTAAATAAAGACCGGTTTTACCGGTAAACCGATTGGTTAAAATCCTTACCTTATCGATTTGCGCCCAAGTGGGCCCGGCTGTGATTAATATTTTCATATTTTTAAACTAAATAATCTTTTCTTGTTTGAAAATATGGAATAACCGGACTCATTTGAATAAATCTTTTGGCTGGCCCCGGCTGGTATAAGCAATAATCTTTCTAGCTATTTTTACGACTTCAACCGGATATTTACCTATAGCCGTTTCACCTGAAAATAATAAAAAATCTGCTCCGTCTAAAATTGCATTAGCAACATCGGATACTTCAGCCCGGGTAGGAATCATGTTTTTAGTCATACTTTCTAACATCTGAGTTGCCACCACAGAAAGCCGCTGAACTTTTTTTGTTTTTTCCAATATTTTTTTCTGAAAATACGGCACCTTATAGATAGGGAGGCAAATACCTAAATCTCCCCGGGCTACGATTATCCCATCAGCCTCATCTATAAGTTCATCGATATTTGCTAAGCCTGAAAGGCTTTCAACCTTAGCAAACACTTTAGGAGTTCTTTTTTGGCTTTTTAACAATTGTTTTAAAATTAATAAATCTTTCTTACTCCTTACAAAAGATTGGGCAATATAATCAATTTGGCAGCCCCGGGTAGATTCCAAATCTTTTTTATCTTTCTCAGTTATAGGATCAAAGTCCAATTCAGCGCCAACTATATTGATTCCTTTTTTCTCCCAAACTGCCCCGCCCCTTATAACTTTACCTTTAATTCTTTTTCTGCCAATAGTTTGTATTTTAATTACAATTTTTCCGTCATCTATATAAACAGCATTTTCTTTTTTAATTCCTCCTAAGGGCCCTTTATAATCAAAAGGTATAATTCTTTGATTTCCCACTATATCTTCCTGGCTGAGATAAACTATCGAGTTATTTTTCAAAATTATCTTTTTATTTTTCAGCCTCCCTACTCTTATCCGATAACCTTCTAAATCCTGCATTACCCTTATCTTTTTTTTCCTTTTCCGATTAAGTTCAGAGATAATTTTAATTTTCCTAAGGTGTGATTCTCTCGACCCATGAGAAAAATTAAGGCGGACAACATCCATACCCTGGCTGGCCATTTTAGATATAGTGGCTTTATCCCGGCTGGCAGGCCCTAAAGTTGAAATAATTTTTGCTTTTGACATAATATTAATCAACTACATAAGTTATGAAAGGGGCAATAACTGCACCTTCGTGAATCTTTATCCGCTTCAAAATCCACACTGGGATCGAACATCTGATTAAATATAAATTTAAGCGCATTTAAACAATAGTCAAGAACTTTCTCTTTTTTCTGATAATCCCCGGAAGATATAAAAGGCTTCCTTTCTGCTGTCCGTAAATTATAAATATATGCATTCACTTCTTTGCCTTTAAACTTCTTTTGGATAAAATAGTAATAAAGGGGTAGCTGAAATGATTTAATTTTACTTTTTATTTCTTCCCGGCAATAATCCATCTTTTCCAAACTGTCTAGTTTAGCCGGAATCAGGTCACTGCCGCCGGTTTTATAATCTATTACGCAAAGACGGTTTTCTTTAAACAAATCTATCCTGTCAACGGTATAGCTAAAATCTAACACTATTTTCTCTGCTTCCAGCCGGCCGGAATATTTTTTTTCTAAAGCTTCGATTTTGACAATGTCTACAGCTCTTTCCCTTTCTTCCCGGAAAAATTTATCAAGCCGGGCTTTAATAATTTCTTTAAGCAAAAAAGAATCGGATTGCATCCGGGGTTTTAATTCTTTTTCATATTTCCGGCTAAAACTCTCTTGGAAGTATCTATTAAATTTTTGGTCAAAAACCGGCTTTTTCTTTAAAAATTTGCTGTAGGTTTCAAAAAGAAATTCATGGATAAAATTCCCAATTTGTGAATCCTTTATCCCCTCTAACAAATTTTCTTTTTCAGCCAGCCCCAATACATATTTATAGTAAAACTGCAAAGGGCAGTTTAGATAAGTATTAACTCGAGAAGCCGAATAAGTCGAATTTTTTAAAAATTTTATAATTTGAGAAGTCTTTTTGACTGATTTAGCGGGTTTAGGAAAAGATAGAAAAAAAGATGCCTGGGGTATCGAGTCTAGATTGATTTTATTTTCTTTTTTCTGCCGGTTCCAAATTATCTTTTCTATAAATCTGCTTTTTTCTAAAGCCTGGTTTTTAGCCCAAATTAAAAATACATTCTCTGCGGACTCAACAAGGCGCATAAAATGATACCGTTGAATCTCCTCTTCTTTTCCTAAAGCCGGCAGGCCCAAGCTCATCTTTACTTCCGCTGGAACCAATGGTTCGGTTATTTTCAGCTTGGGCAATATCCCTTCATTAGCATCTAAAACTATAACATTTTTAAACTGTAAAGCTCTTGTTTCAAATAAACCCAAAATTTGAGTTCCCCGTAAAGGAGAACCAACAAAAGATATTTGCGTTGCTTCGACGCTTTGTTTAAAAATATGCCAAACCTGCTTGAGGCCGAAAGTTTGTTCTGCAAAAGATAAAGAACTAAAATTTTCTTCAATTTTATAGAAAGCATCTAAGCTTTTCAATTCAAGAGGAAATTTTTCAAGCAGCTGATGATTAGATAAACAATCCAAGGTTATTTTCAGTTGTTTTGAAAATTTACCGAAACTATCGGCCTTTTCCCAATTTCGGAAAAATAAACTATGAATTCGGCTAATTATTTTATAATAATCAGATTTATTTAAGTCATAACCGGTTGAATTAAGGGTTCTTTTGTATTCATTGTAGATATCCTGATCGTTTTCTATAGAGCTAAGAGAGATAAAAAGGCTCCCTCCAATCGAAGATTTAATGGTTCCGGTTAATGCCTCTTCTATTTTATGCACCAGTATTCGAGTTATTAGGGAGTCTTCTTTGATTGATATATTTTTAATTAAAGGATGCCTTAATACTTTTAAATAATCTTTAGCATAATAATTATCTTCCTTCCCTTGGTGGCAAACATCAAACAGATAATTAAAAAGAGCCGCTAAAGAAGTCTTGGCCAAAGGATAACCTAACGATACATTAAATTCATCAAGCTGGCAACTTGCTTCCGAAAGCAAGGGAATTAAAGTCTCTGGATTAGGAAGCAAAATTAAAGTTTCATCTTTATTTTTTATGCTTTTTAATATTTTTTTGACTAAGCAAACCTGCGATTGTGAATCAAATCCTTGATAAAATTTTAAATTATAATGATTTTGGTTTCTTTTAGGAAATATTTCCGGTTTCGCTAATAATTGAAAATTTTTATCCAAAACCGGCCACCTTTTATCAGAACCTTGGAAAATACATATAGTTTTTCTTGCTTTATAAAGTTTACTCACGACTTCTTTTTCAGTCTTATGAAGGTAAAAAAGGTCGCAAAAAAATATTTGATCAAATTCTTTGAGCTTTTCCTTGCCAGCCCTTTTGGCAGCTTCTAAATAGATCAGGCCCCGCGAATATAGATTCTTTTTTCGCAAATATTTATAGTAATCCTTCCTAATTGATACGATATTTTTTAAAAGATAATTTATGCTTTCGGGTATTTCATAGCCAATCGCCGCGCTCTTTTGGACATCCAGTAAAGAAACATCTTTTATGCCTTCTAAATCAAGTTGTTCTATAAAAGCAGCTATTTCTTTTGCCCAGCTTAAAAATTTAGGAAAACTTAACTGTTTATTATTTAGAAATTTTAATTTTTTCCTAGAAATCTGGTAAATAAAATGATAAAGCTCTAAATCAGGTATCTTGGCCACGAGTCTGTCTTTAGATACCATATAATGCATAAACTGATCCATAGAAAAAATAACCGGGGGAATAAAACTCTTCTTTATTCTCCGCCAAAGGCTGTTTTTTAAAAATAAACCCGGGCGCTTGCCCCCAAATACACAAGCCGCTCTTTCTAACGATTTATTATTTTTATAAAAATCCTTATATAAAATATCTGCAATTTCTTCAATAAGGTTACAGCCAAAACTATAATTAAATACTTTAGAATCTCTCATATTTTTAAAATAAATATTCTTTTTCTAGCTCTTCTAAATAAACAATGACCCCTTTTACTATCTTGCCGGGATAGATATCGGCTACAGCTTTAGCATAATCTTTTAATTGTTTATAATGTTTTTCTTCAAAACCGCGGTTTTTTTTATAATCAATGATCACCGCTTTATCTTTAAAAACCAAAAGCCGGTCTATCCTTTTGGTAAAACCCATTTTATCAACTAATTCTTTTTCGCAATAACAGGCTGCCTGCGGTTGGAAAAATATTTCTTTCAAGTTTTTATTAGTTATAATTTTTTTTAACTTATCCCGGTAAATATTAATATTTTTGATAAAAAAATTATTTTTTACCTGGGTTAACGCAATTTCGATATAATTCTCAAAGTTACCTTGGGAACAATCTCCTATAACCGCCAAAGCCCGATGAAGGATTATGCCTTCTTTGATCTCTGGTTTTTGCTGATTCAAAGCTTGGCCGCTAACATCTTCGCTCAAACACCTAGCCCAATCTTTATAAAGCGAAGCGCCTATTTTTTCTATCTCTGGCCGAAGCTGCAGCGAGGGGTATTTAATCTTTTTACCTTTTTCTATCATTTCTTGATCCAGCAAAAATAAAGCCTGATTAATAGAGTTTCCGCTTTTTCGAGGAATAAAAAGATACAACTCATTTTTTGGCCTGGTTAAAGCTACATAGATATTATTAAGCTCATCAATACAGCTTTGCTGGTAACTCCTTTGATAAACTCTGCTTAGGCGTCGCGAATAACGCCGATAGTCCTTGGTAATTCTTAAAAGATGCAATTTGAGGCCATTGTCTATCTCTTTTTCTTCCAAATAAGATTTTGTTCCTGCCGTACCTGTTTCTGCAGAAATACTCATCTTTAAAAACGGCACTATCACTACCGGGAATTCTAAACCTTTTGCTTTATGAATAGTTAAGATTTTCAAGGAATTTTTTGCAACTATCTTAACGTAAAGCTTTTCAGGGTCGGGTTCTTTAAGATAAGATAAAAAGCCCCAAAGCCCGGACTCTTCTTCTTGGCTATCCTTGCAGAGTTGGAGAAATTTCTTTAAAAAAGCCTGAGCCTGAGGAAAATTTTTTGAAAGTTCAAACTGCCCATAAACCGCAATAAGCAACTGGTAAGGGGAAATAAAACCAACAGTTTTAAAAAACGGAGAAATTTCTCTTTTCCAAATTTCGGGAAATTGATCCGCAAATTTTCGATAAAGATTAATTTTTGTTTTTTTCTTATTTCGATTCAGGTTAAAAAGAAATTTTTTTATTTTATCTTTGCCTAATTCAGCCTTTTTATTAAAAATATCTCCTAAAATAAAAGAAGCAAAACTTAAATCATCAACCGGAGAATGAAGAAATTGTAAAAAGTTAATTATTTCTTTAATTTGCGGATGTTTCAACACATTTAGAGTCTTCTCGGATTCGACAGAAAACCCTTCTTCCAGCAGCCATCCGGTCAAAAGCTCCAGCTCGCGGTTATCCCGAGTCAACAAAGCTATGTCAGCTAAAGAAAAACGCTTTTTTAATTCATTTATCAGGCCTACTATCTTCTTTCTAACTACCCTATCCCGCTCAGTTTGGTTGGCTTCATTCAACTTTTCGGCATAAACATATCCGCAGTCGTTACCCTTTTTATGGCTTTGTCTTGAATCGAAAAAATTATCAACAATGGGTTCTAAATATTTATCTTCTTTTAGCTCTTGTGAAATTTTTGATTCTTTTAAAAACCTGAGGAGATTTTGAGAAGAAAAAATAAAATTATTAAATTCAACTATTTGCTTATGGCTCCGCCAATTCTTTTGTAAAGACAATGTAATAGGATTATAATGTTGAAATTTATTTTTGATTTCACCAAAAAGCTGGCTTTGGCCCCCGCGAAATCGATAAATTGCTTGTTTTTTATCTCCTACATAAAAGAAAGTGCCGCCGGAAGACAGGCCTTCTTCAATCATTTTTTCCAAATTATTCCATTGAAGATAACTGGTATCCTGAAACTCATCGATTAAATAGTGGCGAAATTGAGTAGCCAAACGGTAATAAAGCTCAGCAACCGTTATCCCTTCCTGAGAAAAAAGAAAACGGGCTTGATGATTGAGTTGGTTTAAAAATAAAACATCTTCTTCTTCCGAAAAAGATTCAAAAATATCTTTTACTTTATTAAACAATCCGATATAAGGATTGTAAGAAACCTCCGCCTCCAGTTCAACCATTTTTTTGACTTGCCGGTAAATCCGGCCCCATTTTTTTAAAAAATCCTCACTGGCCGCCTTCCCTTTATTTAAAGGAGGTTCTGGCTTAGATAAATTATTAGGTAAATTGCTTATTTCAAATTGATGATCCTGCTTTTGGAGAAAACTTAAAATAGATTTTTTGCTGCGTTTATTGATATTAACCGGTAAATTTTCTGCTAATTCTTTAATCTTTTTATATATATCGCTTTTTTCTTTAAACAAAGAATCTATATCAATTTCATACTTAGAGAACCCTTTACCATACCGATTCACCAACTCAAAAAGAGCTGTCATTAATTCCAGGATTTGGTCTTTAGGAAACCAGCTGCCTCTATTTTCCACAAACAAATAATGCCGCAAAAAGGTATTCAGCTCTTTACCTAAACCGGGCTCGGATAACGATTTATCTATTAAGGTATCGAGAGCATAAAGAAGGGCTTCTTTGTAGTTTCTTTTTATCCGGAAAGACGCTGAACGGCTGATATGCAACGAACATCCTAAAAGCAAAGAATTAATAAAACTATCTATAGTTTTAACTCCAAAAAAACTGTAATGGCGGATAACTTCTTCAATCAACAGATAAGATTTTTGGCGGGCAAAATTATAATCGACCCCTAAACTATCTATAATATCTTTTTTTTGATCTGGAGTCGGGAAAGAATCAAGAGCGATATTTTTAAGAATTTCCAATATCCTTTCTTTCATCTCATAGGCAGCTTTATTAGTAAAGGTAATGGCTAAAATTGTGCCTAAATCGCTGGCAGGAGGATTAAAACGATTGATTAAAAGCTGGAGAAAACGCTTAGCTAAAGCATAAGTTTTCCCTGATCCGGCAGAAGCCTCGACAATAACTATTTGGGGAGATTTAACCTGCAAAGAAACTTTATTTTCTGTCATAACCCTACTGCGAGTGTCAGCTGCAACTATTACCTGCTTTACTAAAGGAAGTTAGCTAAAGGTAGAAAAGCTTAAAAAATCAGGAAAAGACTAAGATTGGGCATCAATCTATTGCGAAAATTTTTCTTTAAGTTTCTTATAGTAGTAATGAGCGAATTGAGCTTGACTTTTTTCTTCGATATCTGTAATTTGGCCGCCGCAAAAGTAACCCTGGCTTGAACTAATAAATTCAGACCAAATTACCACCATTTTCATCTTAACCGGTTCATTGTCTTCGGGAATAAAATAGTCCATCGCCAGCACTTGCCCCTTCTTCCATTCAATTGAAGAACAAAAACAAATACCCATAAAGGTAAAATCCTTAGCTTCAGCCTCATAAATTTCACCCACCTCATTTATAGGCTTAATTTGCAAAAAATCAGAAGAATCTAATCTAATTAACCTTCTTTGATTATCCATGACAATAAATTATAGCATTCTTTTTTAAGCTTATCTAACTTGCCAGATATTGTCAAGACAATATCTTTAAATTTATCTAAAGGTGGATTGTAACTCTTGTTGCGGAAATTTTCAATCCAAAACTCTGAATCTACCCCAAGAGGGGACGTTTCCCTCTGTTATAAGTAACTGCTAATAAAGGAGTTGTGAAGCAGCGTTTTCCGAAAATAAGCGGAAAATGCCAGTTTATAAACCGTTGGCTAACAAGAGGTTATGAAGGAGGGAAACGTCCCCTATAACACAACTTTAACTAATCGGCCGAATTCTTCCATTATTTTAAATACCCCCGGATAAGAATATCTTCGTCTATCTTTTTTATTTTTACTTTTTGAAGCTTAAGGCACTTTTCGATTTTTTTAACTCCGGCTGCTCCTACCGAAGTTATAGAATTTTCGCCGCCGCAAATCTTAGGAGCGATAAAAAAATAAACTTTATCGACTATTTTTTCCTCAAAAAATCTGCCTAAAGTATAGGACCCTCCCTCGACAAATACAGACATAATACCGTAAGAATATAATTTTCTTAAAACCTGTTTTAAAGAAATACCTTTTTT
Organism: Candidatus Omnitrophota bacterium; assembly: GCA_021735405.1. GTDB lineage: Bacteria > Omnitrophota > Gorgyraeia > Duberdicusellales > 4484-171 > PXAH01. The sequence goes on from JAIPHC010000019.1 coordinate 15,137, forward strand.
AGCCTCCTTCAAAGCAAAAATTTTTACCGGCTTAGGTAAATTGCTCTTTGTTTTTAATTTTGATAAGGTAAAAATAATTATTTTATCGGCGGAATTTTTAAAAATATATGAATTTTTGGGCAAATCCAAACTGGATGAAATTATAATTTTATAAGGTTTCTTTTTTAAACCGTTAAGTTTCGGATTATCCTTGCGCAAGGTTTCTGCCCCTATTAAAACAGCATCATATTTGTCGCGGAGTTTACGAGAAAAATTTCTAGATTTATCTGTAGTTATCCACTTTGACCGGCCTAAACTGGTTGCAATTTTCCCATCCAGAGTTTGTGCCGCTTTAGCAACCACAAAGGGAAGCTTTTCTTTCATGTTTTTAAAAAAAACTTCATTTAACTTTTCTGCCTTGTCTCTGCAAACCCCGTTAGTTACCTCTATATTATGATCTCTTAGCTTTTTAATAGACCTTCCGTAAACTTTAGGATTAGGGTCTTTTGTGGCTATAACCACTCTCTTTATACCGGCTTTAATTATCTTATCCAGACAAGGCGGCATTCTGCCAAAATGACAGCATGGCTCAAGATTAACATACAGGACCGCTTTCTGAGCGTAAATACCCGCTTTCTCTAAAGCCTCGGCTTCTGCGTGAGCCAAACCAGGTTTTTTGTGAAAACCTTCTGAAATTATTTTGTTATTTTTAACAACCACCGCCCCGACTAAAGGATTGGGAGATACGCTTCCTACCCCTTTCTTAGCCAGCCTGATAGCTTTTTCCATAAAATAGATATCGCGCTCTTTCATTTTATTTCTACAGCTTTTTTTGATTCAATTATTTTCTTTCTTCTTTTTTCCATTGCTACAACCCACTTATAAGGAACATCCACAGATCCGATTTCACGAGATTTATTTAAAAATTGATGGAAATCGGAACCCCCGCTTAATAAAAGTTTATTCTTTAAGGCGTATCTTTTATAAAAAGACCGCTCCTGGCTGCTCATCGTAGGATAAGAAACTTCAAGGCCGTCTATGCCAAAAGATACAAATCTAGCTATCCAATCCTGGTTTGCTAACTTATGAGGATGGGCTAAAAAAGCCAGGCCCCGGCAGCGATGAATAAAATCTATAGCTTCTTTTAAACTAAACCGGCTTCTACAAATATAACCTGGCCTCTCGGGATTAAGATACCTCTTAAAAGCTTCATAGATAGAATTAACCTGCCTTGTTTTAAAAAGATATTTGGCTAAATGCAGGCGGGTTGGAGTAATATTTTTTACACTTTTAAATAAACTTTCTTTATCGATTCTTAGCCCTTGCAAAACCAATCTTTCTGACATCTCTCTAAACCGAATCTGTCTAACCTGATAAGCCTCGGCTAGCCCTTTATTTAAATAATCACTTTCGCTATTTACTAAATAACCTAAAATATGGACTTCATTATCTTGATAAGAGGCTGTTAACTCAACCCCTTCTATCAGCTTTAAGCAATCCGGATAGTTTGCATCTTTAAGCTCTTTAATAGCCTTGATGCTATCGTGGTCGGTTATAGATATACAAAAAACTTTTCTTTTTAAGGCTTCCTCGACTAATTCTTGGGGAGAAAGAGATCCGTCTGAATAAAAAGAGTGCAGATGCAGGTCACATATTTTTTTTGAATTTTCGATCACTTATTAGCTCTTTTTTTCTATTGATTTTTCTGTTTTATAAATTTTATCTAAAATACCGTTTACAAAACGAGCTGAATCCAAATCACCATAACGCTTGGCCAATTCAATTCCTTCATTAATTGAAACTTTTGGCGGAATATCGTCTAAAAAAAATAGCTCAAAAACCGCTAACCTTAAAATATTCCTGTCGATAACCGCCATTCGGCTAATCTCCCAGTTTTTCGCATATTTTTTAATTATCGAATCAATTTTGTCTCTATTAGATCTTACCCCTTTAATTAATTGGGAAAAAAAAATAACTATTGAATCGTCTTTTATAGCTGCGGCTGAGCTGCTTAAGAGGGCATCTTGGGGAGTAATCTTAGATATTTCTATCTGATAAAGAAGGCAGAGAGCGATATCACGTGCTTTGGATCGAGATCTCATATTTAGAACGAAAGTTAATTAACTAGTCCATAGTCCTATGTCCGAAGTCCTAAGTCTTTATTTTTAAAAATAAATAATAAAGATTATTTTTTGACTTTGGACATTGGACGTTGGACCTAGGACTTTTTACAGTTGGCTGTATAAATTTGCCATTTCAAGAGCCGAAAAAGCTGCATCGGAACCTTTATTGCCTTGTTTGGTCCCGGATCTTTCTGTTGCCTGTTCGATAGTATCAGCTGTGATTATTCCAAAAGCTATAGGAATCTTTTTGTCTTGAGCTATTTTAGCTATACCTTTTGTAACTTCAGATGATATATATTCAAAATGAGGAGTATCGCCCCTTATGACCGCGCCTAAGGTTACTATTGCATCAAACTTATTGGCTTGTAGCTTTGACAAAATTTGGGGAATTTCAAAAGACCCCGGAGACCAATAGAGACAAATATTTTTATCATCTGTGCCGCATTTTTTCAAAGTATCCATACAGCCTTCCAAAAGCCGCTTGCTGATTACTTCATTAAAACGAGAAACCACTATTGCTATTTTTTTGCCTCTACCGTCAAACTTTCCTTTGAGTTGTTTCATATAACCCTCCATTGAAAATGATTTTATTTAGCAAAGCGCCTTAATAAATAAAATTATATCACAAGATATGATCTAATTTATCTTTTTTTGTGTTTAAATAATGGTTATTATCTTTACAAGATTTTATTCTCATCGGTACTCTTTCGCTTATCTCTAAGCCATAACCTTCAAGGCCTACAATTTTGCGTGGATTATTCGTCAAAAGCCGTATCTTTTCAACTCCCAGATCCTCAAGGATTTGAGCCCCAATGCCATAATCCCGCAAATCAGGCTCAAACCCCAAATCAGTGTTAGCTTCAACCGTATCTTTGCCTGCCTCTTGCAACTTATAAGCTCTAAGCTTATTGGCTAAACCGATTCCCCTGCCTTCCTGGCGCATATATAAAAGTATACCGCCGGATTCACCAATCATCTCTAATGATGCATTAAGCTGATTTCCGCAATCACAGCGTAAAGAAGAAAATACATCTCCGGTTAAACATTCCGAATGAACCCGCACCAGAGTAGGTTTACCTTTTTTTATCCCTTTTGTCAAAGCAAGATGTTGGCTTTTATCTATCCTGGATTGATAGAGAAATAAAGAAAAATCTCCATATAAGGTGGGAAGTTTTACTTTTTCCAGCAAAATAACCAGTTTTTCCTTCCTTCTTCGATACTCGATTAAGGAAGCAATGGTACAAATCTTTATTTGATGTTTTTTGGAAAACTTAACTAAATCGGGAAACCTTGCCATCGACCCGTCTTCTTTGATTACCTCACAAATAACTCCGGCCGGATTGAGTCCGGCTAGCCTTGCAAGATCAACCGCAGCTTCAGTATGGCCGGCTCTAACTAAAACTCCTCCATCCTGGGCTTCAAGCGGAAAAAGATGTCCGGGCTTATTTAAGGAATCCGGCTTGCTTTTTGGATCAATTAATACCTGAATTGTCCTGGCTCGGTCATAAGCGGAAATACCGGTTGTAACTCCTGCCTTTGCATCAACTGAAATTCGCCAGGCAGTTTTAAACTTATCCGAAGAACCTTTATCTGACATCGGATTAAGCTGAAGCTTAGTGATCCGTTGTTTTGTCAAAGGCACACATACCAGGCCTCTCGCCTCTTTGATCATAAAATTAATGTTTTCAGGAGCCGCAAATTGAGCGGCAATGACAATATCTCCTTCATTCTCGCGGGATTCATCATCAACCACAATTACCGGTTTGCCTTTTCTGATATCTTCAATAATTTCTTCAATCGTATTAGTCATAGAGTCAAATACTCTAACTCACAAGATAAAGGTTGTCAAGCACTTTGCGTTTTGAGAAGAGAGATTATCGTTTTGTCCACTGAAATCTTTTGCGGGCGCCTTTACGGCCGTATTTCTTGCGTTCTTTTGCGCGTGGGTCGCGGGTAAGAAAACTTTGCTCTTTTAAAACAGTCTTTAACTCAGGTCTCCAATCGATTAAACAACGGGCGATGCCTAAAGATATCGAACCAGCCTGGCCGCTTAAACCGCCGCCGTTTACCTTTGCTTCTATATCTACTTTTTTATCTAACTCTGTTGCAATCAAAGGCCTCTTTGCCTGATTGCGGCTGTCTACAGTAGTAAAATAACTATTTATTTCTTTACCATTTACCTTTATAACACCGGCTGCCTCCGGAATTAACTTAACTCTTGCTACCGACTCCTTCCGCCTTCCGGTAGCGCTGTATCTTTTCTTTTCTTTTTTTTCCATCTTAACCTTATTTAAAAATTATTTTACAGGATAAATTTCTTTTGGCTGCTGAGCCGTTTGCCTATGGTCAGAATCAGGATAAATTTTTAAAGATCTCAGCATGTTTTTTCTTAATAAATTCTTAGGCAGCATTCCCCCAACTGCATAAAATAAAACTTTACTAGGATTCTTCTCTGACAGCTCCTCTAAGCTGATTTCCTTTCTCCCGCCGGGATAACCCGAATATTTATCATATTTTTTATCTTTTTCTTTTTTACCGGTTACTTTTATTTTTTTAGCGTTAATAACAACTACTTTATCCCCGCAAATAGAATTAGGAGTATAATCCGCCTTATGCTTTCCTTGTAAGATTTTAGCAATACGGGTAGCAAGCCGGCCCAAAATTTTCCCTTGAGCATCGATTAAAACCCAATCTTTATCATCTTTTTTATAAAACTTAGTCTTGCGCATAAGCACTTTTTATACCATATTTTAGAGTCTTGTCAAGCCAAACTTAAATTTAT